>JAACZX010000026.1 GCA_009996555.1 Chitinophagaceae bacterium
CAGAACAATTACGTTTATTAGAAAAGAGTTCAAACCAACAGAGTATTTCGATACAATTTATATTAGTTTATTACAAAAATCTATCCTTTTAAAAAGAGGAAAAGAATTGCTTGAAATTGATTCTATAGTCAAGTTGAAAGAGGTTTTATTCGGCTTTGGAGTAGGTAGTATTTCAGAAAATGGCACCATAAAGGGGTTGGCTTTTTCGATAGAAGATAAAGTAGTTAAAGCTGAAATTTCAACCTTTCATGATAGATGGGCTTGGGATATTAGAATTGAGGAGAAGACGAAAACTATACTCATAGAATATAATGAGTTTAAGGATAATCGATTAAGTCATATTTATGTACGAGACGAAAATCTTCGGTCTGGTTTTGTTGTTTCAACGTCTCTTAGAACGCTTAAAAAAATTGAAACCGTAGAGTCGTTGTACAGTGATACCATAAAAATTAATAACACTACTGTTAGAACAAATGTTATTGCGCCAAATCAACGTTTTTACTTTAGCTATAAGAAATCTGGAAGTCTAAAATCCATACAAGGAAAAGGCGAAATGAAGCTTTGTGATTGCACAACTCAGTTTTGAGGGTTCAATCCACAGTTTCCCCACAATCCCAGTAATCCCATCAATCACGGTTCAGACTTTTCTTTACCTTGCAGCCATGCAACAATACCTCTCTTTACTGCAACATATATTGGATAACGGAACCGAAAAAACCGATCGTACCGGTACGGGTACCAAAAGTGTATTCGGTTACCAGATGCGTTTTAATTTAAGCGAAGGATTTCCGTTGGTAACAACCAAGAAAGTGCACATGCGCAGTATTATTCATGAATTACTTTGGTTCCTGAAAGGCGAAACCAATATTGCATACCTCAAAGAGAACAACGTAAGCATTTGGGATGAATGGGCTGATGCAAACGGTGAGCTTGGTCCGGTGTATGGCAAACAGTGGCGTAGCTGGGAAGGAGCGAATGGCGTAGTAATTGACCAGGTGAAAGATTTGATTGAACAGATCAAAAAAAATCCCGACAGCCGCCGGCTTATTATCAGTGCATGGAATGTAGCCGATCTGCCAAAGATGGCACTGATGCCGTGCCATACTATTTTTCAGTTTTATGTGGCTGATGGAAAACTCAGTTGCCAGTTATACCAACGCAGTGCCGATGTGTTTTTAGGTGTACCGTTCAACATTGCATCGTATGCGTTGTTAACGATGATGATAGCACAGGTGTGTGATCTGCAGCCCGGCGATTTTGTGCATACGTTTGGCGATGTGCATATTTACAGCAATCACATGGAACAGGTGAACTTGCAGTTAAGCCGATCACCATTTCCATTACCAGCCATGAAACTGAATCCTGCAGTAAAAGATATTTTCGAATTTAAGTTTGAAGATTTTACGCTGGAGAATTACCAGAGTCATGGGGCCATTAAAGCGCCGGTAGCGGTGTAATGCCCCCATCCCCTAAAGGGGTGTTCATAACATCAAACTAAAATGAATCAATCTGAAATGGCAGTAGGGAAATTTAACAGCCCCCCTTCAGGGGTTGGGGGCATCATAAGTTTAATTGTAGCTGCATCATCCAACAACGCCATTGGCAGAGATAATCAATTGCTGTGGCACTTGCCAACCGATCTGAAGTTTTTCAAAAATACTACCTGGGCATTGCCGGTTATTATGGGACGAAAAACATTTGATTCAGTTGGAGGCAAACCGTTGCAGGGCAGAACAAATATTATCATCACCCGTCAGCAAGGGCTGCAATCCGCTTACGACAATGTATGGTTTGCATCTTCGCTGGAAGATGCAATAGCGCAGGCAAAGAAACTGGAAACAAAAGAGATCATGATTGCCGGTGGTGCAAATATTTATGAGCAGGCATTGCCAATTGCCAATCGCATTTATCTTACCCGTGTACATGCGCATATTGATGCAGCAGATGCATTCTTCCCTGCTTTTGATGTGAATGAATGGACGCTCAGCAGTAACAGCGATTTTGCTGCTGATGAAAAACATGCGTATTCGTTTTCTATTCAACAGTGGGACAGACAATGAGTGATGAGTGGTTTCCTGATTCCTAATTCCTAATTCCCAATAGCTAATTCCTCACTTCTTCATGTACACTGTTTTTCAACTTGGTAAAAAATATTTACGCTACTATTTTACAGCTGCCAATGGTAAAGGGCATGGTGTGCATTCTCCTTTTGTGTTTGATCTAATTACCAAGGTGCTGAATGATGGAACAACGTATGCAGCTTACAAAGAAGTAGAAACACAACGCAACCTTTTGCTGGGTAATGAAACCATTATTACAGTTGAAGATTTTGGTGCAGGCTCAACTAAAGGATTAACAAAACAGCGTGTGGTGCAACAGATTGCAACTACATCGTTAAAGCCGAAAAAATATGCACAACTGTTATATCGGTTAGTAAACTACTTTCAACCGAAACAAATACTGGAGTTAGGCACATCGCTGGGAATAACAACCGCTTATCTGGCCAAAGCAAATCCTTCTGCTACAGTTACAAGCATGGAAGGTTCTGGAGCCATTGCAACGATTGCACAACAGCAGTTCGATGCATTGCAGTTGAAAAATATAAACGTTGTTACAGGTAACTTCGATGAAACATTACAACCGCTGATCGATAATGCACAGCAATCGTTCGATTTTGTTTTTATCGATGGGAACCACCGCAAAGAACCAATGCTTCGTTATTTCGAACAGTTATTGGCAAAAGCAAATAACGATACAGTATTTGTGTTTGATGATATTTACTGGAGTGCAGAAATGGAAGAATCATGGGAGAGCATCAAACAGCATTCATCTGTAACCTTAACAATTGACCTGTTTTTTATCGGACTTGTGTTTTTGAGAAAGGAACAGAAGGAGAGGGAGCATTTTATTATCAGATATTAAACTGAAGTTGATGCGCAATAATATATCAGGACAATGGAAGGGTTATTTTTGGTATGGCAAAGAATATGGAGAATTGGAAGGTGAGTCCGTTGAGTTTATGATGTTTTTAGAAGATAAGGAAGGTGAGGTGAGTGGGAAGTGTTTTGAAATGGGTGGAGTGGGCGTTGCTGCAGGAGCTGACTTGGCAGAGATCAGCGGATTTATGAAGGACAATCAAATAAGTTTTATTAAAAAATATGCAGCCGCAACTTTTCTTCATGAAGATGGTAGTGCACATATTGATCCTTCTAAACCATCTCATGAAATACATTATGAGGGTGAGTTTAATAGAAGCAAGGAGCAGTTTGAGGGGTCGTGGGAGATTATTGAAAAAGTTGAAGATTACGGGGATACGCTTATTGAATACTTAGCTACAGGTACATGGATGATGAAAAAAGAAAATGAATAATAAATGAATCTACCGGCTTCCTTGATGACTTCGCTCAGTAAGATCAACAGTTTTGATCGGGATGCTTTTGTGCAGGTGCATGAAAGTGGAGAGCAGGTTGTCTCGGTAAGGATGAATCCATTGAAGAAGTCAATGGTCAATGGTGAATGGTCAATAAGCAACCAGGAGCCGGGTACTCATCACTCATCACTCATCACTCATCAACCTGTTCCCTGGTCCTCCAATGGTTATTACCTCAGCGAACGTCCTTTGTTTACACTCGATCCGATGTTACATGCCGGAGTTTATTATGTACAGGAAGCAAGCAGCATGTTTGTGGAAGAGGCAATGAAGCAAACCATTGATCTTTCGCAACCGCTACTGGTGCTCGATTTGTGTGCAGCACCGGGCGGTAAATCAACACTGCTGCAATCCATCATCAGCAACGAAAGTTTATTGGTGAGCAATGAAGTCATTCAATCACGGGTAAATATTCTCAAAGAAAACATCATTAAGTGGGGCGCCGATAATGTTGTAGTAACGAATAATGATCCATCTGCATTTTCAAAACTCAGCGGTTTGTTTGATGTACTGGTGATTGATGCGCCTTGCAGTGGCAGTGGTTTGTTCCGTCGTGATCCCGAAGCCATCAATGAATGGAGCGAAGCAAATGTAGAACTCTGCAGCCAGCGGCAGCAACGCATCTTGGCAGATGTATGGCCTTGTTTAAAAGAAGATGGCGTGCTGATCTACAGTACCTGTTCATATTCTGCGGAAGAAGATGAAGAGATACTTGAATGGTTGGGCGAAAGATTTGAGGTGGAAGGTATAAGGTTAAAGGTTGATGAGAACTGGCATATTGATGAAGTACAAACAAACAGCGGTGCTCATGGCTATCGTTTCTGGCCTAACAAAATAAGAGGCGAAGGATTTTTTATTGCAGCCTTTCGAAAAAAAGAAACACCTGCGCCGTTGCGCATCAAAATAAAAAACACACAAGCTCCTGCAAAGAAAGATGCAGCCATTGCTGCGCAGTGGATGCAAAAAACCGATGCCTATAGTTTTGTAATGCAGGGACAACTTATTGCAGCTGTACCAACTGCATGGCACGATACCATACAATTTCTGATGCAGGAATTGAAAGTGCGTTATGCAGGAGTAGAGTTAGGTACTATTGCAAAAAATGATCTGTTGCCCGAGCATGCATTGGCGCTGAGTACAAATGTGCACAGCAATGTGGTACGTGTTGAACTAACCAAAGAACAGGCATTGGATTATTTGCGTAAGAACGATTTGCAGCTCGATCATCCGCATAAAGGATGGGCACTGGCAACCTACAACGGAATGGGCTTAGGCTGGATGAAGTTGCTGGGCAACCGGATGAATAATTATTATCCAAAAGAGTGGCGGATCTTGATGCGATGAAAGTGTCTGTTGTTTCAAGGAGCACCCGGCATGTTGTAAATACGAATTCAGGATTGCGTTTGCTGCATCTCAACTACACTCATATTCACTACTTGAATTTTGTATTGAAGATGAGCTTTAAGCCCGTCCACACAATAATTACAACACTTGTATAAAACAGAATTTTGCTTCCGGTATTTTGGGGCTGAAAGATCATGAGCAGTGTGGCACAAATAAGTACGAGCCCAATGATGAACACAAAGGCCAGCCTGTTAAAATTTTGACGTAGTGCTTTATTTGTAAAGCTGTCTTCACGAAAGTTAATTTCATGTTTCAATGTTCCTTTGCGCAGGTTATTAATGATCTCTTTCAGATCATCGGGCAAACGATCAACTATGTACAGGTAATCTTCAGCTGAATTAATGACCTTGTTGATAATGGCATCAAAACTGAATTTCTCTTTGATCTTTTCCCTTGCATACGGTTCAATCATGTTGATGATGGATATCTCGGCTTCCAATGCTTCTGCAAATTTCTGAATGGTGCCAAGTGCTTTCAGCAGCATGTATAAGTTTGTCGGTACTTTTAATCCATGCCGCAAGATCACTTTAAACGTATCGGCCATCAGGCTCGAAATATCTACTTTATCGTAAGGGATATAACTGTACTTCTGTATCAGTTCGCTGATCTCAAATTCAAGATCTGCATGGTCTTTATAAAAATTTACATTCAGCAGTTCAAGCAATGCCTTGCTGATGCGATGTGTATCCTGCCGTGCAAACCCCAGCATGAAATTAATGAGTGCCTGTATTTGTGCAGGTTTTAAACTGGCCGTCATGCCATGGTCAAGCAGTACAACCTGGTTGTTTTCACGAATGAGTAAGTTGCCTGCATGCGGATCGGCATGAAAAAAACCATGCTTCAGGATCATCTTTAAAATGATCTGTGTGCCGTTAACAGCAATCTGGTTAATGTCGTATCCCTTTGCAAGCAGTTGTTCTTTTGCATCGGGCTCAATGCCTTCTACAAATTCCATTACAAGAATTTTCTGCGTGGTGTAATGGCTGTACACTTTTGGAATATAGCAATAGTCGTCATGCTTGAACATTTCAGCAAACCGCATCATATTTGATGCTTCATTGGTAAAATCAAGTTCCTTTTTCATGATCTCACCAAAGTCTTCCACAAATTCAATCACATTAAAGCTTGCCAGTTCGGGATATGATTTTACTACCTGTTCAGCCAGCACACGCATCAGCACAAGGTCGATACTGATTTTTTGTTTGATGTGCGGGCGCTGCACTTTTATTGCCACGGTTTCGCCACTACGCAGTACGCCTCTGTACACCTGTGCAATAGATGCAGATGCAATCGGTCGTTGATCAAGCTGTGCAAATACTTCATGAACAGGATCGCCCAGTTCTTCTTCCATAATGCGCCATGCCTGTGTATTGTCAAAAGGTTTGGCCGAGGTCTGTAATTTTTTTAATTCATTGCGCAACTGTTCACTTACAAGATCCGGACGGTCGGCAATGATCTGTCCAAACTTGACAAAGGTGGGGCCAAGGTCTTCGATCATCAAACGCAATCGCTCAGCACGTGTAGTAAGATTTTTTCCTTTGGGGTCAACTATTTTACGCAGAAACCGGTTGTTGTTAATGCCGTTACGGATAGCATGTTTCAGGATGATCAGGATGATACTGATTAACCTGAAACTGTTCCTGAATAAGCGATTAACACGGAATAACCACATAAGCAATGTTTAACCTTGTGAAGAATGGGACTGTTTTACTGTAAAATACAAAAGGAGCCGGAAACCGACTCCTCTTATTTGCATCCGGTACCAGTTTAAGAAACCAGTTGCTCCTTGATATGATTACCGGTTAGCTTCGTTGCCTGCAAAATTTCAAGCACACGTTTTCTTGTATCTTCTTTTAAGCCCGCAATTTCATGTTTAAATACTTCTTTCAGTTCTTCTATTTCTGTACTGCTGCTTTTAACCTTGTACAATCGTTCCTTAAGATCACTGAATTTTTCAGAGATCATATTACGCATCGAACTTCCACGTTCAGGGGCCATCAGCATACCAACAGCTGCACCTGCAGCCACGCAGGCAAAAATTAATTTCATACTCATAATGCTGTGTGTTTAAAGGTGAATAATGATGTGGTATTTTCAAGAACCTTGCCAAAATGAAAGACGAAGTAAGAAGTACGAGGTACGAAGTAGGAAAGCTACATGAGACAAGGCACAGAAAAGAAGAAAATCCAACACCCCAAAAACCAAAAGACAAAATCCAAAGTCCAAAAACCAAAATACAAGGGTTGAAGCAACGTGTATAATAAGAAGCCTGTAACCGGCAACAAGAAACCAGCAACATCTAGCTACAAGCCATCAACTTCAAACTATAAACCAACAATCATTTTCTTCCAAAATCAGCAGGGTTTTCGCCCCATGCTTCTGTTTCCCATTTTAAAACTTTATTGCGGTATGAGTTTTCGGTCAGCCATTTTTCTGCACGGTAAATAAGATCGAAAATGTGTTGTGTTTTTGCCGATTGTTCAAGATTGGTTTTGCATTTTTTTGCTTTTACCCAGCCTATGGCATTACGGCTGTCGCTGTAAATGGGCATGGTTGCAAGCCCGTGTTTTTTACAGTAACCCAATGCATGTACAATGGCTAAAAACTCACCAATATTGTTGGTTCCGTTTGCCAGCGGCCCCATGTGAAAAATGCGGGAGTTGGTTTTGTAAAGGATGCCCTGGTATTCCATATCTTTCTGCACACTGTTCCATGCAGCATCAACAATAATACTGTCGTGTATGGGTGTGCCCACTGCCGAAAGATCTTTTGCTGTAATGTCTTTCTCTTTTTTGTAAATGTGTTTGGCAAAGTTTTCTTTGAAGGCCTGCTCAGCTTCGGTTTTAGAAGTAAACGATTTGTAAGCAGCACCTGTAAAACCTTCTACCTGTGTTTTACAATCGTTCCAGTTTGTGTAAATGCCGGGCTCTTTTCCTTTCCAGACAACGTAGTATTTCTGCGTTACTTTGCTCATGAGGCTGCAATGTTAATAAAAGAAACGTTAAGCCGGATGAAACAGCATTTGAAAGGGCATAGACCGGTATCTGTGTAATTGCAAAAATTGGGTTAAGCTTTTCTTTGGCACAATACTTTCGTGGAATTCTGCATCTTTGCAGAGAAAATAATGATCACATGAAGAGAGCCTTTTTGTTTTTTTCGCTCCTGTTAACTGGTTTTTTGGCAATGGCACAAACAACACCATTGCAGGTGCAACTGGATAACCAGGGCAAACCCTATCTTAATCACAGCATTGGGCCGAAGGAAAATTTTTACAGCATCGGCCGTATTTACAATATCAGTCCACGGGTGTTTGCGCCTTATAATGGGTTGGAGTTAACCTCGCCATTAAGCATTGGTCAGCAAATGCGTATTCCGTTGAACGAAGTGAATTTCTGGCAGTCAGGTACAAGAAAAGAGAACGAGATAGTGGTGCCTGTTTATTATGCTGCAAAGCAAGGCGAAACTGTTGGAAAGATCAGTCAGCTGTTTGGTACTGATAATGCATCCATCCAGTCATGGAACAATATCAGCGGTAATGCAGTAAGTGCCGGAAGTAAAATAATTATTGGTTTTTTGAAAGTTGATAAAACATTGTCTTCGTTGGCAGCGCATGGTATGAGTGTGCGTACTGAACCTCCTGTGGTAAAGCAGCAGCCCAAACAGGAAGAGCCGAAGAAACAGGATGTGGTGGTGAAAAAAGAAGAACCTAAACAGGAAGTGAAGGTAGATACGCCAAAGCCTGAACCGAAAAAAGAAGAACCAAAAGTGGTGAATGATGCAGTGAGTTATGCAGGGAACGGTTTTTTTAAAGATGAGTTTAACCGCCAAACAAATAACGGTCGCCGTACAGATGCAAACAATGGTCCGGGATCAGTATTTAAAAGTACCAGTGGCTGGAGCGATGGCAAGTATTATGTGCTTATTGACAATGTAGAAAAAGGAACCATTGTGATGGTGCGCAATCCTTCAAATGGCAAAGCCGTATATGCAAAAGTGCTGGGCAGCGTGGAAGAAACAAGCCCCGGCAGTGGTTTGATGTTTCGCCTGAGTAACTCTGCTGCTGCACAACTGGGTATAAGTGCAGAAAAGTTTAATGCGGAATTGGTGTGGGGGAAATAGAGAGAAGTACGAGGTATGAGGTACGAAATACGAAGCAGATTTCTCAACCTTAATAAACTTAACATGATAGTCAAAAAGAAAACAGGCATATTGATCTTTTTCTTTTTGGCTATTTTTCTTTCTTGTACTGATACAAAAAACAAAGGCGGCGGAACGCAGGCAACCAATGCCGCTCAAACGGATGGAGTTCTAAACAGGAATTTATTTCTTAAGAATCTTCCTGCTCCGACTGGCTACGTGAATGATTATGATAATTTGTTTACAGACACGGAGCAGACACATTTAGATAGCTTAATTGATGCGTTTGAGAAAGCAACCACAATTGAAATAGCAATCATCACTCTTGATTCTTCTGCTTGTACTAAAGAGGACTTTGATTCGCTCACCCTGGAAATTGCAAGGAAGTTGGGAGTTGGAAAGAAGAACGCCAATAATGGAGTTTTGATTGGTATTTGCCATGGATACAGGAGAATAAGAATACAGAATGGATATGGTATTGAAAAGATATTGAGTGACGAAGAAACCAAACAAATCATTGTCAACTACTTTGTTCCTGGATTTAAACAGGAGGGCTACTATAAAGGAACTTATAATGGACTAACAGAACTAATGCGGATTTTGTCTGCAAGAATATAGAGTTAGCTAACTTCTTTTCTCATTCCACTCGTTCAAACTCTTAGCTTCTTAACTTCTATATCCCCTCAAAAAATCTTCAATCAACATTCTCTTTTTCCCTTCAAGCTGTAGTTCCAATACATGAATAAAGCCATTGCTGCAGGCGAATTTGAAAAAGGTTTTGCCATCGGTGGTAAAGCTGTTGTCGGTCAGACCGCTTTCAGCGGGCCGACCGACTGTTACTTCCTTCTTCGATTTATAGATCTTCATCATCTTTCCGTTAAACGTTGTAAACGCACCGGGAAAAGGAGAGAGCCCACGAATGAGATTGTGTACTTCATCAACAGGTTTACTGAAGTCGATCTTACAGGTTTCGGTAAAAATTTTAGGTGCATGTTTGAGATTGCTCCACTGTCCACTGTCCACAGACGATGGTAAAACATCAGCACTCAACTGTGGACTATTGACTGTGGTCTGTGGACGTTCTTCAATCGTTCCGTTCATCAATCCTTCAACTGTTTTTACCAGCAACTGTGCTCCAATCTCTTTCATGCGGTCGTGTACCTCACCTGCTGTTTCATCTTCACCAATCGGAAATGATTCCTGTAACAGAATATCGCCGGTATCAATTTCATGTTTCAGTTTAAACGTAGTAACACCGGTTTCTTTTTCGCCATTGATCACAGCCCAGTTAATAGGCGCTGCTCCACGGTAATGCGGCAATAAGCTGCCATGTACATTCACTGTACCCATCTTTGGCATGTTCCAGACTGCTTCGGGTAACATACGGAAGGCCACCACGATCTGCAGATCGGCACGCAGCGATATTAATTCTTTCAGGAAAACAGGGTTCTTCAGTTTCTCCGGTTGCAGCACAAACAAGTTATGTTCAGTTGCGTATTTCTTCACTGCACTTTCTGTGATCTTCATGCCACGTCCAGCCGGTTTATCAGGAGCTGTAATAACAGCAACAATATTGTAACCTGCCTTCACCAATGCATCTAACGATGCCACTGCAAATTCAGGTGTACCCATAAACACAATGCGTGGAGATTCTTTTGTAACCATGCCGCAAAAGTAAAGAGAAAGCAGATAGTAATTTTTTGCCACTAAGGCGCAAAGGCCCGAAGCTGCACAAAGAAGAAAATAAGAAAGAAATTTTTAGTGACGCTTGTCCGTTAAAATTTCTTTGCTGAATTAAATTTCAATTGAAGAATGTGGCTTTGTGGCAAACTCAACCGGCGGTTTCTTCTTCCTCATCCATTTCAATGATCTTGTCTTCCTGGTTGATCTTTGTGAGATTATTGCGTTGCAGAATTTCTTTTGCAAGGTTGAGATAGTTGATGCTGCCTTTGCTTTCGCTGTCGTATAAGATTACCGGTTTGCCAAAGCTGGGCGCTTCACTTAAACGGGTGTTGCGGTGTATGATGCTGTCGAACACAATGCCTTCAAAATGCCTGCGCACTTCACTCACCACCTGGTTGCACAAACGCAAACGGCCATCATACATCGTCATCAAAATACCTTCAATCACCAGTTGCGGATTTAAACGGCTTTGTACAATCTTGATGGTGTTGAGTAATTTACCCAAACCTTCCAATGCAAAGAATTCAGTTTGCACAGGCACAACAACTGAGTCGGCAGCGGTTAATGCATTTACCGTAATTAAACCAAGCGATGGTGAACAGTCGATGATAATAAAATCATACTCGTTTTTGATCGGCTCAAGCAATTGCTTCAGCACCGATTCACGGTTGGGCTGATTGATCATTTCAATTTCAGCACCCACCAGGTCAATATGCGAAGGAATAAGATCGAGGTTGGGAATTTCGCTTTTCAGCACCACATCTTTTGCATTGGCACCATTTACAAAGCAATCATACAGGCTTTGCTGAATATTGTGCAGATCAAAACCAATACCTGTGGTGCTGTTTGCCTGCGGATCAGCATCAATCAGTAATGTTTTGTATTCAAGCACAGCAAAGCTGGCAGCAAGGTTTATTGCAGTAGTGGTTTTTCCTACGCCACCTTTTTGATTCGCTATTCCAATAATTCGACCCATATATTCAGCTATCAGTTTTCAGTTCAAAGGGTAATGGTTTCGCCAATGCCCGGTAATTTCAGATCAAGTCCGTTGTGTTGAAAATGTGCTTTCGCCACCGCTTCATCGATCACAATGTACGGGAAGCTGTTGTAATGCACGCCAATTACCGTGTGGCAGCTCATCATGTGGGCTGCTCTTGCTGCATCTTCATAACCCATGGTAAAGTTATCGCCAATAGGTAAAATGCAGAACGAGAGCGGTGCACCTTGCGGTGCTAACTGCATATCCAGTGTGAGTGCTGTATCGCCGCTATAATAAAAATTTTTACCGCTGCTGATCACAAAACCCATGGGGTTGCCTGCATAAGTACCATCGGGCAGGGAAGAAGAGTGTTGTGCAGTTACACATTTCACCGTTCCAAAATCAAAGGCTTTTTTACCACCCGTGTTCATGGGGTGAATATTTTCAACGCCCTGCTTTTGCAGCCACACATAAATTTCCCAATTGCAGATCACCAATGCACCGGTGCGTTTGGCGATTGATACCAGGTCGGCCACATGATCAGCATGACCATGGCTCACCAGGATATAATCGGCCTCAACACTGTTTACATCAATATGCTTTGCCAATTCGTTTGGTGAAATAAACGGATCGAAA
>JAACZX010000246.1 GCA_009996555.1 Chitinophagaceae bacterium
CAATGAGTCCAATGTAAACTATTACAAAGACAAAGAATGACACAAAAAATAATTTCAACTTCATAATACTTTGTTCGTTGCCGAGTTTCTGCACTTCAAAGGCGACGTCTGGCAGCGCCGACTCGCCGTGATCAAATGACCGTTGCTATAAGGTATTTTTCTTTTAACAGGCATTTGCTTGTTTAATCACTATTAGTCTTTTTTTGCAAATAAAAACATTCACTCCGGTATTACGGCGAGTGCCACAGCCCAACTCACATAGCCTTCTGACACGTCGCCTGTGAACGTTCGGGTTGGAAGACTCGGCTTCGAAAGAAATGACATAGCTTTAGTAGAATCTTTCCAATACCATGCACCACTAATTGAATAGGTTTGTGCAAAAGAAGATTTCGTTAACACTAAGAATAACAAAGTAATAATCACATTCTGCATAATTAAAATAAGTTTAAATTGAAGTTGTTTCACACGGCTTTCATTTTCTTATAGAGTTCATAAAAGCTGTTACTAATTCTATTGTAAAAAAGATGAGATTATAGGTATGAAGATAATTGCAAATTTTCTTCATTTTTTCATACTCTTTAGACACTGGTTTAGTATAGAACCACAATGTTTCAAGAGATCCTGCGACACCAGAAAATATAAGGGGATTATTATTTTTATTACCTATGTACACATGAAGTAACGGCTTTAGAATAAAACTAATAATAAAAAGAAAGCCAAGAAGAATCATTTTTTACCATTTTTTGTTCGCTGCCGAGTTTCTGCACTTCAAAGGCGACGTCTGGCAGCGCCGACTCGCCGTGATCAAATGGCCGTTGCTATAAGGTGTTTTTCTTTTAACAGGCATTTGCTAGTTTAATAACTATCAGTCTTTTTTTGCAAATAAAAACATTCACTCCGGTATTACGGCGAGTGCAACAGCCCAACTCACATTGCCTTCTGACACCTCGCCTGTGAACGTTCGGGTTGGAAGACTCGCTCCGGAAGAAAGGATTATATAATGCTTGTAACAACCTAATCGCACAATATAAGCTAAGCAACAAAACAATTACACCTGCAAAAAAGTATAAGTCGGGCTTCCTGTAGACAATACTTTTTAATATTAAAATTGCAGAACTGATAAAAGTCAATAAGGTTAATATTCTGACACGATTTGGTATTTTAATAATCATTAATGTCTCATTTGTCTTTCCGTTGTTGTTAGAGATCGCTGAATGTTGTATAAAGTTAAGGGTAACACTACTGTCGCCGTTGTTGAGTGCTTTCATCAATACCCTAAGTACTGCAAAGGCGTCAACTGTTTATATAAACAAGAACGGCTGTTGCATTTTGCAACAGCCGTTCTTGTTTATTAGTAAACACAATTGTTTATTCTATGATCATTGTTTGTGCATGTTCATCCAGTGTAATAGTATAAACACCGGTGGCAACTGGAGTCATAAAGTCGCCTGAGCCTTCCCACTTGATCTTACGGGCAACACCAACAGCATTGCTTCCGCCGCTGTTATCTTCATAATCAAACGCACCCCAATCATTGCCTGCAAGGAATTTGATTTTCTTACCGCCAATAAGTGTGGTGGTAATACGCCAGCGGCCTGCACCCAGGTAGGTCATTTGCGGGCTGTTAGCCGGGCTCCATTCAGGCACACCCTGGATACCATCGCCTACAACACGCATTTCAGTAGCGGGTGATAATTCATATTTAATATTATCAACGTTACGTCCATCCCATATTGCACGGTAACGGCCCGCTGCAGTAATGTTCGGGAAGTTGCCGCCATTTATTTCCATGGTGCTGCCGCTTGGTCCGCTTGCACCATAACTGCGGGCATTGGTTACCGTGAGGTCGCCATTGTTCCAGTCGTTATGATCAATCATTTTCCATGGGCCGGTAGCAAAGTTGGTAATACCCACAAACAGGTTGGTTGATGCAAGCCCCATTGCATAATCAGGGAATGCGCCACCGGGGCTCCAGCTTGCGCCACTGGCATCACCCACAAAACCCATACGGCCTTCACGAATGTCATACTTCAGCGAAGTACGGTCAATGGAAATGCGGTAAAATCCTGCATTGGTCACTTTCAGGTTGTCGTTTGATCCCTGCACAAGGTTACCACCCGTGCCGCCATAGTTTACATCCCAGCTTCGGCCCTGTGTTACCTTAAACTCGGTATTGGCTGGCAACCAGATGTAGATATAGTAGAGCTTGTTCAATGCACCGGGGCGAAGATCACGCACCAGTTCAGGTGCTGTAGCAGGTATCCAGTTTTCGCTGCCGTAGCCGGAACCCACCTGGTAACTGCCGGGCAGGTAAAAGCGCAACAACGGAATATAGGTATTGATGGTTACCGATACCGTGTTTGAATAAGAAACAGCACCCTGTGCAGTTACTGCTTTCACACGAAAATCAACTTTACCGGTAGTGCCGCCGGCAACGCCTTCTGTTAACGCTGCATCGTTCATTTCACCAACGTTCAGTTGTTTCAGGTAAGCATCATTACCCACGGCTATTTCATGAAGTGATGCAAAGTTCTTACCTGCCGAATCGAATTGCAGTGTGTAGGTAACAGCACCGCTGTAACCGGTAAAAGAACGTGTCCAGGTAAATTTGTTGGAAGGGTTACCTGCATCATTCAATGTGCCCGATACAGTTGTTTTTTCGGTTGTCAGTACAGAAGGATCACTGTAAGGCGTAACACGCACTTTCAGGATGTTTGATTTGTACTGTTCGTTATTATTACTGTACGATGAAGTGATGCGGAAATCAAGATCAACAGGAACGCCCAGTGCAAAACCGTAGTTCAGCAGCATATTGTTGATCTCTTTTCCGGTAAATGATTTTGTACGTGCGCCTGTTTGCGTAATAACATTTGGCTTTGTAAAATTCTTGGTGCTCGAATCCAGTTCAAGAATATACTTGTACGTATTGGTATCTGTAGCATAAGCCGGACTGGTCCAGTTAAGCGTAAGGATCACCTTGTTTGAATCTGCTGCTGTTGGTGCAATGGATGCGGCTGAAGAAGACAGGTTAACGGCTGTACCGTTGTTGTGATACTTCAGTTCGGGTGCTTTTGCACAACCTGCCAGCACAAGCAGCAGCACCAGGTGAGAAAAGCGTATATGGTTAAATAATTTCATTGTACTATGGTTTATTGTTTTACAACAGTGAATTCGCCTAACTGAAAATCAACAGTGATCTTGTAAGTACCTGCTGTTGGTGGCCCGGGGAATTGTGGATCAGAATCCTTCTTCTCAAATTGACCGCCTGCCCATGTGCCTACTGTCATGTGGTATTGGGTAGCCCAAACACCATCCTGCTGTATCAGTTTATAACCTCCGTTGCCTGGTAAAGCAATCGTGAGATCATAGAGCGTTTTTGATCTTTTTGTAAACTGGTGCGACGCTTTAAAGGAAGGCTGCAAAGGATTTGCCCATCCGTTTGGTGAAGCATCACCTACAATATAAAGTTCACCATCATTATAATTATTAGCAACTGTGCCCGGAGGTTCTACTTTGGGTGGTGGAATAAACGGACTTGCAGTAAATGTGATAATGTTTGATGGCAGCGGTACTGCATCGGAACCAACACCAAGGCTGGAAGTAATTCTTGCCTGGAAGGTAAAGCTGCGGCGTGGATCAAGCGGCAAACGCATATCATTTCCCATAATACCATTCAGCTCTGTAACAGTATAGGTCTTTGACAGATCCTTTGAAAAAACAGTTACAAACTTGCGGGCACTGCCAAAGTTTGCACCCAGTGTATCGATCTCCAGTGTGTACTTCACATCATGTGAGCTGATACCGGTGGTGAAACTGTATTCAGGATTTGTCCAGTTAATACGCAAAGCAGTATTGCTTTCAATGCCCGGTTGCAGGTTCACCGCATTGGTGCTGGCAGACAGTACCGGGTTGGTGCCGCTTTTGAAATTGATCTTGTTCTCAGCTTTTTCGCAGGCAAACAAAAACAGGATGACGGCGAAGAG
>JAACZX010000619.1 GCA_009996555.1 Chitinophagaceae bacterium
GTAAACGTAGAGACATTTTTTTTAAAATGCAATACCCGAATGCGGGCAGAGAAACATATTTTTTTTCGCCATTCAATAACCAGCAAAAACCATAACAGATGTTACGATTAAAAAGCATTAAGGTAACAGCTACCACTGTCAGCCTTCACATGATTTTCACAATGGCATCAACAGCTTTTACTTATTTTTGACACATGCATAAACTGTTGAATTATTGCTTACCACTAAGTGTGTTGTTATTTATTTCCTGTGGTGATGAAACGGAATCCAGCGAACCGCAGATAAGTTTAAATGACATTGCAGCTCCCGCAGCAATCTCCTATAACCTCGTAAAAGATTATCCGCATGATACGGCATCGTTTACACAAGGTTTGATCTATTACAACGGCATTTTGTATGAAAGCACCGGCAACCCTGGAAATAGCCTTAATAATGGTTCATGGGTTGGCCCTGTTGATCTGAACACAGGTAAACAAACAAAGAAGGCAATCTTACCGGCTGATATTTTTGGAGAAGGCATTACCATTCTGAATGATAAAGTGTACCAGATAACCTGGGAAAGCCGGAAAGGTTATGTGTATGATCTGAAGACTTTTAACAAGATAAAAGAGTTCAGCTATAATCATGAAGGATGGGGAATAACCAATAACGGAAAGGAGCTGATTGTAAGCGATGGCAGCAGCAATCTTTATTTCTGGGATCCTGAAACATTAAAAGAAACCCGCCGCATCAGCATCCAGGATAATAACGGGCTAAGAAATAATATTAATGAACTGGAGTTTATTAACGGCTCTGTTTATGCCAACGTTTGGCAAACAAATGATATTCTTAAAATAGATCCGGCTACAGGAAATGTAACCGGCCGTCTTGACCTGAGTAAACTAAAACAGCAGTATCCCGAACTGATGGGCAACAATGACAGTGAAAAAGTATTGAACGGTATTGCGTGGGACAGCAGCAGTAACCATGTTTTTGTTACAGGGAAAAACTGGAGTAAACTCTTTGTAATAACGCTCAACAATTAAATGAGGTAAGCTCCTGTAATTTCATCACCGTTCAGCTCTACATAAATATGTTCTTCTAAAGTGGTGGCAATAGACAGTCCAACATAATCGGCCATTACCGGAAATGTTTTGTGTGTACGCTCAACAAGTACAAGTGTTTGAATTTTTCTTGGTTGATACTGCAGAAATGGTTTCAAAGCATACAGCAATGTTTTACCGCTGTTTGCCACGTCATCAATCAATAACACCGACTGGTTGTTGAAACCAATTTCCCGGTTCAGTAGAACTTCTACCGGATATTTTTTGTCGAGTGTTACTTCCACCAGCTCCACATGAATATTGCTGATAGCCATCACCATTTCAGCAAGCCTGGTTGCAACTGTTAATCCGCTTTGGCGGATACCAGCAAAAAAAAGCTGCTGTTCATCGTAATTACGTTCAACAATTTCAAAGGCAAGCCGCTGCAGCTTGCGTTCAGTACTTTCTTTATTTAAAATATATTTCTTTTCCATGGTTGAAAACTAAAGTTGCAAGTTAAGCAGGAATAAAGAGATACGTTTATTTTTGACCTGGAGTTGTGAAAGAAAAACAGAGAGCGATTGACTTATTGCCATTCATTTTCGTCAGCAACAACTCCCCTATGTTGAAACAGATGAACAGACCAGTTAACTGTTCCTAACTTTTTTCCATCCCTGCCCTTCTACCCTTATCTTAGCAAAACAAATAACAGTTGTATGCAAATTGTTCAACAGGTTTTGTTTGTGCTTTGCCTTGGTGCGGCCATATTGTTTTTCAGCAAAAAAGTATCTGAAATACGTCGCAACATCCTGTTGGGTGTTGATGAAGACCTTACTGATAATAAACCAGAGCGCTGGAAAAATATGCTGCTTCTTGCCTTTGGTCAGAAAAAAATGTTCAAGAACCCGCTGGTAGCTGTGATGCATTTTTTTGTATATGCCGGTTTCCTCATTATTAATATTGAAGTGCTTGAAATTGTACTCGATGGCATTTTAGGAACACACCGCCTGTTTCTCCCTTTGCTTGGATCGTTCTACACATTTCTTATTAATGCATTTGAAATACTTGCACTGCTTGTACTTGTTTCCTGCGCCATTTTCCTTGTGCGCCGCAATTTCATAAAGCTCAAACGTTTTCTCAGTAACGATCTCAACGGTTGGCCACGCAGCGATGCCAATAATATTCTTATTACAGAAATTGTATTGATGACGTTGTTCCTGCTGATGAACAGTACCGATCGTGCATTGCAGTTAAATGGATCAGCACATTACCAGGATGCAGGTAATTTTGTTTTATCGGGCTTGCTTGCGCCATCATTAACCGGTTTATCAGAAACAACACTAATTGCAATTGAACGCAGCGCCTGGTGGTTGCATATACTTGGCATTCTTGCTTTCCTCAATTACTTACCATGGAGCAAACATCTTCACATTGTATTGGCATTCCCTAATGCATGGTATGCCCGGCTTACCAATACTGCAGCAATGGCCAATATGCCCGCTGTACAAAACGAAGTGAAATACATGATGCAGCCGGAACTTGCACCAACGGAGGCAACTCCTCCTGCAAAATTTGGCGCTAAAGATGTGTTTGATCTCAGCTGGAAAAGTTTACTGGATGCATACAGCTGCACAGAGTGTGGACGATGCAGTGCTGCATGCCCCGCAAACAGCACCGGTAAATTATTAAGTCCACGAAAAATTATGATGAGTACCCGTGACCGTTTGGAAGAAGTGGGAAAGAACATTACGGCGAACAAAGAATTTCAACCGGATGGCAAAGCATTACTGAACGATTATATAACTGTTGAAGAGTTACGTGCATGCACTACCTGCAATGCCTGCGTGGAAGAATGCCCGGTAAGCATCAATCCGTTAAGCATTATTCTTGAACTGCGCCGTTCGCTCATTATGGAAGACAGTAACGCTCCCGCCGAATGGAATGCCATGTTCAGCAATGTGGAAAATAATTTTGCTCCCTGGAAATTCAGTCCTGATGAACGGGATAAATGGGCGGAAGAAATGAAATAACTCTTCTAATGAATATTTTTCTCCAATCCTCCTGTTATTTCTTCCGGATGTTCTAATTGATGTACGGCATCTTTTTTCCTGAAAATGCGGAAGAGCTGAATCAATGCAGTAACGAGGAATACTCCTCCAATGATCCAGTTCAACATATTCTGGCTGGCATTTAACCTGTCAACAAGTAAACGGCCGCCAAAAATAAAGATGCAGTTACCGGCAAATGTTCCAATGCCGATCCCTAGAATATAAATGTTGTAATTACCTGCACCCGGTTTTAATATTTGCTTGGTGAATAATACGGTGCTCCAGCCAAACCAGAAAGGTATCTGCACAGGATTAACTAAACTCATGGTAAAACCCAGCAATCCTCGGTGCATGGTATTCGACAGGATCACATTTTTTTCAACCGATGGATGTGCAGCTGCCCAGAAACTTGATGCAGCAAGTGCAAGAACAATTACTACTGTTACCCACTCCAATGCTTTCAATAATTTTTCCTGCTTGCGCACCCAATCCATGGCTACAAGCGAAAGCCGAACATACAGTATTTCAGCAGTGAGAGAACCGGCAGAGAACCATAATGCAGGCGATACACCATCGGTAATACCGATCTGCATGGCGGCAATATTAAGTGTTCCGAGAGGCAGTGAACCTAAAAAGCTGATGATAAAGCCCCACATTAAAATTTTAAACAACTGTGGCATAAAACAAATATAAAGGCTTGAGCCAAATGAGCAGCTATAATTTTAGTGCAATACGGTCAAGTTCTGCGACATGTTGGTTATTACTGCGAAACATTGCTTTTGCTTCCTTCAATGTCATGTAACGATGACCCTTTGCATGATTTTGTTTGCTGATGCGGAATAGAATAAACCAATGCCTGATGATCTCCTTCCAGGCAAAGAACAAAGAATGTTTGGGATCATACATGTGTGTG
>JAACZX010000620.1 GCA_009996555.1 Chitinophagaceae bacterium
AACCATTGTCAACAAAGTGGAAAGTCCCGATGTGGGCATGAGCTACAGTATGAATCCTTACGCCGGTTGCGAACACGGCTGCATTTACTGTTATGCACGCAATGTACATGAGTACTGGGGCTACAGTGCAGGTATGGACTTTGAACAAAAAATATTGGTCAAGAAAAATGCACCGCAGCTGCTGCGTAAATTTTTAATGCACCCGAAGTGGGATGCTACACCTATCATGCTCAGCGGTAATACCGATTGCTATCAACCGGCTGAACAAACCTATCGTTTAACAAGAGGGCTTTTGGAAGTATGTAATGAGTTTAATCAACCGGTAGGCATCCTCACAAAAAATGCATGGATACTTAAAGACAAAGATGTGTTGCAGGAAATGGGGAAGAAAAACATTGTATCAGCAATGGTATCTATCACTTCGTTCAACGAAGATCTGCGGCGGGTAATGGAACCACGCACCGTAACAGCAAAAGCAAAACTGAAAGTGATCAACGAACTCAGCAGCGCCGGTGTGCGCATGGGTATTATGATGGGGCCGATGATACCGGGACTGAACGAACACGAAATGCAACGCATTATGAAAGCTGCAAGAGATAATGGTGCCACGTTTACTGCTTATACATTCATTCGGTTGAATGGAGCGATCAAATTTTTATTTCACGACTGGTTGTATAAAAATTTTCCCGACCGTGCTGATAAAGTATGGCACCATATTGAACACAGCCATGATGGAAAAGTAAACGATACTCGCTTTGGTGTGCGTATGCGAGGCGAAGGCCCCATTGCACAACTGGTGGCGCAGCAGTATAAAAAATACGGAAAGCTGTACGGTATGAATGCAGAAGAATGGAGTTTGGACAGAACAAAGTTTCGGAGGCCGGGTATGCAGGGCAAGCTTTTTTAATTATATTAGTTAGAAATAATTAACCTATGGCAAAGCGGAAATCTCAACTTGTAATGTTAGATCACTCAAAAGCTAAAGTGATGCTTCTACAAAAGTACCTTGAAAAGTACCTGAATATTATTGCTAATGATGGCTTTACAAAGAAGATTAACGTATTTGATCTGTTTTGCGGAGAAGGAGTTTATGAGAATAATGGTGAGGGAAGCCCAATTGCAATCCTAAAAACGCTTAAGGATCTTCATTTTATTAATAAAGCAAAGAATAAGTCAATTACAAAAGTCGATTTATTTTTTAATGATAAGGATGAATCTAAGATTTCGAAGTTGAAGAGTATTATCGATGAAAAAAAACTTCATTATACTGATTTTGGTAAATTAACATTTAGCTCGAAAGATTATAAAACAATTATTGAAAGTCTTGCTGGATATATTCAAGGGCTTAATAATGAAAAGGCATTTGTGTTTATTGATCCGTATGGATATAAAGAGATAAGGGCGAGCGAGATAAAGAAACTGCTTCAATCAAAAAAATCTGAAGTTCTGCTTTTTTTGCCAACACAATTTATGTATAGGTTTAATGAAAAAGGAACTCCAGAAGCATTGATTCAAATAATAGAGGAACTTGTTGATATTAAATCTTGGAAACCGAGTTTGTCAGTTTATCAATTTATTGATCAGTTTAAGGATGCTTTAAAGAACTATTTAGGCCGAGATTATTTTGTAGATACTTTTTCTATTGAAAAAGACGCATCAACGGTCTTTTGCTTATTCTTTTTTAGTAGTCATATACGTGGATTTGAAAAAATGTTAGAAACCAAGTGGCAAATTGACGATGACGAAGGCAAGGGTTGGAGTTATGAGCAAACTGGTAACCTTTTTGCAGTATATAAGACTAATCCTTTAGAAGAGAAATTGATTTCTTTACTTTCGTCAAACAGAAAAATACATAACGGAGATATTTATGAGTTTACATTAAGAAATGGTTTTTTAGGAAAGCATGCAACTGAGATATTTAATTCATTACAAGCAAATGGGAAATTAGAAGTTTTATCAACCAATAATGAAAAGGTTAGAAAAGGAGCGTTTTATGTGAGTTATGAAAATTATAAATCATCTCCACAAAAAGTATATTTTAAATTGAAGTAATATGGCACAATCAAGTATTGAATGGACTGAAATGACTTGGAACCCGACAACTGGTTGCAATAAAATATCTGCTGGCTGTAAATATTGTTATGCAGAAGTGATGGCAAATCGTTTACAAGCCATGGGAATTGATAAATATAAAGATGGATTCAAACTAAGGATTCATGATGATGCTTTGTTAATACCTTATTCTTGGAAACATTCAAAGATCGTTTTCGTAAATTCTATGAGTGACCTTTTTCATAAGGATGTTCCCCTCGAATTTATCAAGAAGGTGTTTAAAGTGATGAATGAAAATCCCCAACATACTTTCCAAGTACTTACAAAGCGTTCAGATATATTATTAAAGTATCATAAGGAATTACAATGGACACATAACATTTGGATGGGGGTTTCAGTAGAAGATGACAGAGTGAAAAACAGGATTGACGATCTGCGTAAAACAAATGCCCGAACAAAATTTTTATCCTGTGAGCCCTTAATTGGCCCATTACATAAACTCAACCTTAAAAAAATAGATTGGGTAATTGTTGGTGGCGAAAGTGGTCGTAAACCAAGACCTATGGATGTCGATTGGGTTTTAGATATCCAGCAGCAATGCGAAAAAGCGAAAGTGGCTTTCTTTTTTAAACAATGGGGTGGGACTAATAAAAAGAAAACAGGACGATTGCTTAACGGTCGCACTTATGATGAAATGCCCGTGATGGAACAATTAGAAGAAATAATTCACTAATACAATATGCAAACCCGCAAATCATTCATAACAAAACTTTCAGCTGCCGCCACAGCCATTACCGGCTTATCTTCGTTCAAACAACAACCAATGGACAAAGAGCTTAAAAACATTTTTATTCATCACGTATATTTCTGGTTAAAGAATGCAGATAGCAATACCGATCGTGATAAATTAGTGGAAGGGTTAAAAAAATTATCGAAAGTAAAGACCATTCAAAATTTTCACATTGGCAAACCTGCCGATACGAACCGTGAAGTAATTGAAACGGGTTATGCAGTTTCCTGGTTTGTACAGTTTGAGAATGGTGAAGACCAGGCCAGCTACCAAACCGATCCTATTCATTTAAAATTTGTAGAAGAGTGTTCACATTTGTGGAGTAAGGTGATCGTGTACGATTCGGTAGATGTGTAGGTAAGTAAAAAGCTTATAATAGTCAACGTCACTGCGAGGAACGAAGCAGTCTCATTTGTAGATTGCTTTGATTATTCAGCAGTGACGTTTTCTTTTACTAACTATTGTTGTTGCAATTAAACAGTAATTTTAAACAGCAATGGTTATTCTTATTCAATGTAAAGACAGGGTGGGTCTTGTGGCCGCCATTACCGGTGTGCTGGCTGTACGCAACCTCAACATTGTTTCCATGCGTGAGCATGTGGATGTGCAGGCGAATGTATTTTTTGCTCGTATTGTAAGTGCACAGGAAACAGCTGTAGATGAATTGCAGTTGCAACTGAAAGCAGTATTACCTGTTGATGCAAACATCAGCATTAACCCCGAACCAGAAAAGAAAATTGTACTGCTCGTTACAAAAGAATATCACTGCCTCAGCGATATATTGGTGCGTCAGCATTTTAAAACATTAGGCGCATCAGTGCAGGCTGTTATTGGTAACCATGCAGTGTTGCAGGATATCTGCCAACGGTTTGCTGTGCCGTTTCACTTCATCAGTCATGAAAATAAAAGCAAAGAAATATTTGAACAGGAGTTGATGCAACAGATCAATGCGTATGCATTTGATTATATCATACTTGCTAAGTTCATGCGTATTCTTTCGCCATCATTTGTGCAGCAGTTTGCGTTAAAGATCATCAACATTCATCATTCTTTTTTACCGGCGTTTATTGGTGCAAGTCCGTACAGGCAGGCGCATAGCCGTGGTGTAAAAATGATTGGCGCCACTGCACATTATG
>JAACZX010000621.1 GCA_009996555.1 Chitinophagaceae bacterium
TATTGGCTGGGGATTGGATATACCTGCTTTTGTATTTTCAAAAGCACTTGGTTACAACCAGAAGTACAATTGGGAAGCAACATCGCATGAAGCAGGACATACACTTGGCCTGAATCATCAAACAAAATATGATGCCAACTGCAATCTTGTTGCCGATTATAACCCCGGTGGTAATGGCGAAGCGCCAATCATGGGTGTATCTTATTACCAACCGGTAGGAAAATGGTGGATAGGCACCAGTTATTCAGGCTGCAGCACTATGCAGGATGATGCTAAGATTATTGCCAATAAAGTTCGATAGTTAGTTTGGTGTTTCTGATATGACAGCCCGGAGATGATCCGGGCTTTTTTGTTTTTAGATAAAGGAGAAATACAACAAAGAAATCATCGCATTCACTTGCATTCAAAATTCTTTTCAAGTAATTTGATTGTCCATCTAAAAAAACGACAACTATGTTAGATCAACTTTTCAATTTAGTAAAGGAACAGGCCGGGTCATCCATTATTGACAATCCTGATATTCCAAATGAGCGTAATGATGAAGCAGTAGCAGATGTAACCAATAATATTGCGGGTGGCTTACAACAGGCACTTGCTGCCGGACAGTTCAACGATGTGCTTAGTTTATTGGGCGGCCGTGGCGGTGATGTTCAAAATAACCAATTAGCCGGCCAGTTGTCGGGTAATGCCGTTCAATCGCTTATGGAAAAGTTTAACCTCAATCAAGGGCAGGCCGGAAATGTGGTGAACAGTTTATTGCCGGGTGTGCTGGATAAATTCATTTCACGTACAAATGATTCCTCTGACAATGGTTTTGATCTGCAAGGAATTTTCAGCCAACTCACTGGCGGTCGTACAAACGGTATTGACCTGCAGGGAATACTTGGCAGGTTTTCACAAGGTGGGTTAGATCGAGATGGTGATGGCGATACTGATTTAAACGATATCATCAGCATGGTAAAAGGAGGAGCAGCTGAGCAACAGCAACAGGGAGGCGGCGGAATGATGGATCTGGTAAAAGGATTATTTGGACGCTAAGCATTTGTTTTATAGGTATTTAAAGCTGGCAATGAACAGGTAGTTTTTCAATTGGCATGGTTTTAGAAATACTTGGATAGAGACAGTAAAAAATGCTTTTAGGTTTTTTTAACACACATGAAACAAACTTTGGAATGCATTTAGCGTCTTAAATATGAAAGTTCTTAAAAGCAGTCAATTTTCTCATAAGCAGTTAGTTTTGGTTAACGGTCCCGGTTTCTACCGGGACCATTTTTAAAAAACTATAACGTTCAGGAAATATTAACAAGTAAGTGACAGTTTTGAGAGAGTGATTGACCGAACTTTGTGTAACAAATCTGAATTTAAATTTTTCTCATAAGCAGTTAGTTTTGGTTTCGGCCCCGGTTTCTACCGGGGCTTTCTTTTTTCCAGAACTAATACAATAAAAGCTGCTACAGCACCTGCGGTATCAGCAACCATATCCCACACATCAAAATCACGGCCCACCCAATCCTGCACATATTCCATTGCAATACCATAAAAGGAAGATGCAATGGTGATGATTACAAGGTTACGCTTTAGTTTTTGCCGTTCTGTACTGGTTGTTTTCAGGTAATAACCCCAGAGGTATACCAACAATCCAAACAGGAAAAAATGAGTGACTTTATCTAGCCCGGATACTTCAATCTGTTTTTCTTTATTGAGCGAAACAGGAGGCATTACCAGCAGTAAAAAAACAATGACCGACCAAATGATGGCCGGCCATTTTGTAGTAAGGTATTGTTGAAGTTTTTCTTTCATTAAGCTACCAGTGCAGCATACGCAGCAGCATCCATTAATGCATCAACATCAGCAGGATTGTTTACGGTTACTTTCACCATCCAGCCAGCACCATACGGATCATTGTTTACCGATTCAGGACTATCATTTAATGCACTGTTTACTTCTGTAATAGTACCGGCAACTGGCAAAAACAAATCACTCACTGTTTTTACTGCTTCAACTGTACCAAAAACCTCTTCTGCATTAACTGCTTTACCAACAGTATTGATGTCAACATAAACAATATCGCCCAGTTCACGCTGTGCAAAATCAGTAATACCAATTGTTGCAACATTGCCTTCGAGGCTGATCCATTCGTGGTCTTTTGTGTAACGGAGATTCTCAGGAAAATTCATGTGTATTTGTTTTTAAGCGCTGCTAAATTGACTGTTTTCCAGCAATCAGAAAAATAAAAATTTCCTTTTCAGTTTCATTTTGATAATACGGATATCTTCTTTCGGACGGTCATATTGGTCACGCTCTGCCTGCGCAATCGTATCCACAACTTCCATTCCTTTCACCACCTCACCAAATACAGTATAATTCTGATCGAGATGTGGTGTTCCTCCAACTGTTTTATAAACAGCCCGGTGGTGGAGTGGCAGTTTTCGGCCACCCAATCGCTTTTCTTCAATATTGTTGAGTGAACTGTCGCTGTGTATTTTTCCCTGCACAATATAAAAATGACTGCCACTGCTGGCTTTTTCCGGGTTATTGTCTCTTGCCGCTGCAAGGACACCCCGTTTATGAAAAAGCGAACTGTCGAACTCTGCCGGTATTTTATTGCTTAAACCGCCGCTGCCATATCGCTTGCCGGGGATGGCATTTTTAGTAGAATCATCACCAGCCTGAATCATAAACTGTTTGATGACACGGTGAAAAAGAATGCCATTATAGTATCGCTGTTTTACCAGCTTCACAAAATTATCACGGTGTTTGGGCGTTTTATTGCTGAGTTGAACAACGATGGTGCCTTTACTGGTAATGATCTTTACTTTTCGGTTGCGGGCATCCGTTGTATACACGAAGCAACTGAAAAGGAAAAGCAGTAAAACAGCTTTCATATTACAATCCGGTTTGTTCAAAATAAAGTAACACGTGGTCTTTGATGAAGTTTTCCTGCTCAGGCATGCTCATGCTGGGCATTGCTTTCAGTTGTTTGAAATGAGGCCACCCGTCTTTATCAAAGTAGTCAAACTCAAAATAACCGCTTTGCGAAAGCAGTGAACAAACAGCCACATGCATCAGATCCTGCTTCTGCTCTTTGGTATATTTATCTCTCAATTCACCAAACTCCTGTACGCCTATCAGAAACAGGATGGCTTCCAGGTCGGGTTTTTTTCCAAAGCGCTGTACCAGTTTCTGTTCAAGGTTCATCCATCTTACAAAAAGATCATTCGCTGCATCCATAGCTGCAAAGATAGCAGATGATGGTAGTAAGAAATCGCAGGTAAAAACACGAGAGGTTGAGAATGATTACTATCTGCAGTATTTTATGGCAATTCCGGCCTTCTTTTTGCGTAGGAGAAATGTTTTCAGGTACAGCCGTTTATAAAATGTTTTTCAACGAAGCGAACGGTATTGTATTTTCATCACCAAAACCGAGTTTACATGTTAAAAACCGCAGAAGACATCAAGATCCTGAACGATAAAATTCAATATGCCGGCAGCTTTCTCGAAAGGTTGCGTGCAGAAGTGGGTAAAGTATTGGTGGGTCAGCAATATATGGTGGATCGTTTGCTGGTGGGTTTATTGGGCAACGGACACATTTTACTGGAAGGTGTGCCTGGTCTTGCAAAAACGCTCACCATCAAATCGCTTTCACAGGCCATCAACTCCAAATTCAGCCGTATTCAGTTTACGCCTGATATGTTACCCGCCGATGTGATCGGTACAATGATCTATAATCAGCAGAAGAATGAATTTTTTGTACGTCGTGGTCCCATCTTCGCCAATTTTGTGTTGGCCGATGAAATAAACCGTGCCCCTGCAAAAGTGCAGAGTGCATTGCTGGAAGCCATGCAGGAGCGGCAGGTTACCATTGGTGAGCATACGTATAAACTGGATGAACCATTTCTGGTACTTGCCACACAAAACCCGTTGGAACAGGAAGGAACATATCCTTTACCTGAGGCGCAACAGGATCGTTTTATG
>JAACZX010000247.1 GCA_009996555.1 Chitinophagaceae bacterium
AAAATCCGGCCTGGCATTTATATTTTAATGGTCCGGGTAATGGTATTGCCATGCAAAACGGAACGCTTGTTTTCCCATCGCAGTATTGGGATGAAACAACAAAGCCATCTTCTGTTGGTATTCCACATTCATCGATCATTTACAGCAACGATCACGGAAAAACATGGAAGAGTGGTGTGGGTGCAAAAAGTAATACTACAGAAGCGCAGGTGGTAGAAACAACTCCGGGCACATTAATGTTGAACATGCGTGATAACCGTGGCCGTTACAGAAGTGTTGCCACAACAACAGATATGGGACAAACATGGACTGAACATGCAACTTCATACGAAGCCTTGCCCGATCCTGTTTGTCAGGCGAGTTTTATTAAGGCAAGAGTAAATGTAAAAGGACAGATGAGAGATGTGTTGTTCTTCAGTAATGTCAATTCTGATCGTGCAAGGATCAACACCACAGTAAAAGCAAGTCTTGATATGGGTGAAACATGGTTGCCTGCAAACGAATTGCTGATCGATACAAGGGGAAGCTGGGGCTATTCCGTGCTTTCGAAAATTAATGATCACACACTTGGTTTGTTTTATGAAGGAACAGGTGCCATGTATTTTATTTCTATTCCCGTTAGTGATATCATTAAATAAATAGTTCGATGGCTTATTCAAAAGATGAATTGATTGCCCTGCAGCAGTTTTATAGTAACCAGTTGCTGAACGACACTGTTCCGTTTTGGTTTCCACGTTCGTTCGATACAGAGCATGGTGGTTTTTTATTGATGCGTGATGCTGATGGATCTTTGATTGATGATGATAAAGCAGTGTGGATTCAAGGACGGGCTACATGGCTATTGTCAACTTTATATAACACAGTTGAGAAAAAGCAGGAATGGTTAGATGGTGCTAAACTTGGTTATGAATTTCTCAACAAATATTGTTTTGATACTGACGCCTGCCCGACCCAAGAGGGGCGGGGTCAAATGTTTTTTCATGTAACAAGAAGTGGAGAGCCGATTCGCAAACGCCGCTATTATTTCTCAGAAACATTTTATGTAATTGCTGCTGCAGCTTATGCCAAAGCAAGTGGTGATGAAGAAGCAGCAAACAATGCAAGAAGAGTGTTTGGTAACTGCATTGCGTATGCAAGTGGTGAAAAAAAACTCCAGCCAAAATATACTGGCACAAGACCCACACGTGGTATTGGTGTGCCCATGATCATGACCAATACGGCACAGCAGTTACGGGAAATAATTGGAGATGAGCGTTGCGATGAATGGATCAGTAAATGGATCAGCGAAATTGAAACGTACTTTGTAAAAGATGATATCCAATGTGTAATGGAACAGGTGGCGCCTGATGGCAGCATCATCGATCATATTGATGGACGAACACTTAATCCAGGTCATGCCATTGAAGGTGCCTGGTTTATTTTACATGAAGCGAAACATCGTAACAACGATCCGCACCTGATCGCACTTGGTTGCAAAATGCTCGACTATATGTGGGAACGTGGATGGGACAAAGAGCATGGCGGCATTTTATACTTCCGTGATGTGTACAACAAACCTGTGCAGGAATACTGGCAGGATATGAAATTCTGGTGGCCGCACAACGAAGTGATCATTGCAACATTGCTTGCTTATACAATGACGGGTAATGAAAAATATGCACAATGGCACAAACTGGTGCATGATTATGCATATAGCCATTTTCATGATAAAGAACATGGCGAATGGTTCGGCTATCTGCATCGTGATGGCAGCATTGCACAAACAGCGAAAGGAAATTTATTCAAAGGTCCGTTTCACTTGCCAAGGCAGGAGTGGTATTGTATGCAGCTATTAAATGAGCATCTTTTATCTTCAACAAATCTTGCGCACACGGTTGAGCAATAAACAAGCTGGTTTATTAAATAGTTTTATAACAGCAATTTTTAATTGTTCGCATCAATGAAAAGATTGTCATTCAGTTTACTTTTTTTTATTCCCTATGTTGCCATCGGCCAGTTGTCGGTGGCAACAGTTTTTTCAGGCAATATGGTCTTGCAAAGGGAACAACCAATTGCTGTTTGGGGCAAAGCATTGCCCGGAAAAACTGTTGAAGTAAAACTGGGTGCATACAAAAGCACAACTGTTACAACAAACGATTCTTCCTGGATCGTTTATTTACCCAAACAAAAAGCAAATACACAACCGCAATCACTTGGCATCAGTAGTGGCGATACTGCTGTTCTCTTTTCAAATATTCTTATCGGCGATGTATGGATCTGTTCCGGGCAGAGTAATATGGAATGGACGATGAAAAAAGAAATGCATTGGAACGGCGAAAAGTCCAATGCGCATCAACCCATGATCCGTTTTATGAATCCGCCTCCTGTTGGTCGGTATGTGTACGGAGTACCTTATACTGATTCGTTGGTACGCAGGTTGAACAAAGACAGCTTTTATTTATGGAATGGCTGGCAGCATTGCGATTCAACAACGGTGCAAATCATGAGTGCTGTTGCTTACTATTTTGCAAAAAGTATTGTTGCAAGTGAAAACATTCCCATCGGCTTGATCAATCTTTCTATTGGTGGCGCACCTGCTGAAACATTTATTCGTGCAGATGCAATGCGCAACAGCAAACAGTTTGCAGACAAAGTGAAAGGAAACTGGCTAACCAATGAGTCATTGCCGAAATGGATGCGGCAGCGTGGTAGTGAAAATGTAAGCAATGTATCTTTTGTACCATTCGATGAATTAGGGCCGCATCATGCTTACAAACCCGGCTTTGCTTATGAAGCTGGCATTGAACTATTGTTGAAGTTTCCGGTGAAAGGAATTCTTTGGTACCAAGGTGAAACAAATGCAGAAGAGACAGAACGTGTTAACGAATACCGTTCATTGATGAAATTAATGATCGATGATTACCGCCAGCAATGGAAACAGCCATCGATGCCCTTTTATTGGGTACAGTTATCTTCTATCGAACGGCCGTTGTGGCCCATGTTCAGAGATGAGCAACGTAAGTTATTGGCTGATGTAAATAACGGCGGCATGACTGTTTGCAGTGATATCGGCGCAAAGAACGATGTACATCCCACCAATAAAAAAGATGTGGGTGAACGTTTGGCAAGATGGGCTTTGCATCAAACATATCAACGATCAATTGTTCCATCAGGACCATTACCGTTGAAAGCAGTGTATAAAAACGGGCAGGTGATTATTTCATTCCGTTATGCGGATGGCTTGCAAACAACGTCACAAGAACCGCTCAATGGTTTTTCGGTCGATGGAAAAAATCTTATGCCAGCAACTGTCAGCGGCAACAAAGTAATTATACCTGTAAAAGAGAAGCCGGCCTTTGTGTATTATGGCTGGCAGCCATTCAGCACCGGTAATCTCATCAACAACGAGAAGTTGCCTGCATCAACATTTAAATTACAAGTTCAATAATAGCGATGAAAAAGTTTTTAACCGTGTTGGCGGTCATAGTGAGTATAGCAGCGTTTGGTCAGCGTGATACAATTGCCTTTAACAACAACTGGCATTTTGCAATTGATAAAAAAGCAGAAGGGCTAAACAGTAAATGGTTTGCAGCAGCACTGCCGGGCAAACGTTTAGTAAATCTGCCGCATACCTGGAATGTAGAAGATGAAAACCAAAACCATTATGGATGGGGTTGGTATCAGCAAAAACTAAACGTACCTGCTGCATGGAAAAACAAACGGGTATTGTTACAGTTTGGTGCGGTTAATCATACCTGCTATGTATACGTAAATGGCGTTAAAGTACAGGAGAATATTGGCGATGGCTTTAATAAGTTTTATGTAAACCTTGAGGATAAACTGAACTACGGTAAAGAAAACATCATCACCGTTGCAGTGAATAACGATTACGGTAAAAACAAAGTGCCGTTTGGTAATTCATTCGACTGGCCGAATGATGGCGGACTCATTCGTAAAGTGGCGCTCATCGTCAGCAATAAAGCTGCAGCAAAT
>JAACZX010000248.1 GCA_009996555.1 Chitinophagaceae bacterium
TGCGTTGCTGTTCGTTCAATATTTTTCCATTGATAACAGCCTGCAACGATCCTTTTGTTTTGATGCTTTTGTTGTAGAGATGAGCAGCGATCTTTAAGCCTACATCACTAATGGGATATAATGGCAACACGGTATCATCGAAGTAAACAACATCAGGATCGTATTGATCAATAAGATCGATGGTGCGTTTGAAAAACTTTTCACAGTAAGCTTTATCCGGAATACTTGCACCTGCACCCCAATCCCACTGCGCATGTATCACCCCATTATCATTACTTTCTTTACTCAACGGATGATTTTGTGCATACAGTTCCTGCGGATCCAATCCTTCCCACCATTTTCCTTTTCCATCTTTCTTCGTGAGTTTACCATCGTACGGTACTCCTGCTTTCGGTCCGTTCTTATCAGATCGCTGTGCTGTTTCGTACCAACTCCATGCATGCGCCGCATGTACACTTACACCAAAATGCAAACCTTGCTTGCGTGCAGCTTTGGCCCAACCTCCAACCAGGTCTTTCTTAGGTCCGATCTTCGTTGAATTCCATTTCTGATATTTGCTATTGTACAAATCGAAATTATCATGATGGTTGGCGAGTGCCATAAAATATTTTGCACCTGCATTTTTATATAACTCTAAAAGCTCATCAGGATTCCACTGTTCCGCTTTCCATTTGTTGATCACATCTTTAAAACCAAACTCGGAAGGATGACCATATTTTTCAACATGGTATTTGTATTTACCATTTCCTTCCATGTACATTTCCCGTGCATACCAATCACCAAATTCAGGTTCGCATTGCGGGCCCCAATGTGCCCAGATGCCAAACTTTGCATTCCGGTACCAATCGGGTGTTTTGTATTGTTCTAACGAATTCCAGTTGGGTTGAAATGGCCCGTCTGCAATCTGCAGATCATCTGCTGAAAAGAAAGCGGCAGCATCGGCATGTTGTGCCAGCCATACTGCAGGAACAGAAGCAGCTAATTGCTTCAGTAAGGTTCTACGGTGCATACATTTATTTTAGTGCTGTGATCGTAACAGGGCCGAGTAATCCCGATGATAACGGGCTCCATGCGGCTGCTGTGAAGATACCTTTCTTTGCGTTTTCTGCCTTTCGTGCAGGCATGTTGGTGTTGTAAAATATTTTCCAGGGAATATCATTCTTATCCATGTAGATGATGCGGTTGGCCATTAAGTTGGCAACAACAATTTCAAGTTTGTTGGTTTGTTGTATGGATGATGCAGGAATTACACATTGAAACACCGGTCCGATCACTGTTGCGATCTTCTTTCCGTTGAGCATTACTTCTGCAGTTTCATCTACTGAACCAAGATCGAGCAACCATGAACCTGCATTGCCTTCGGGTTTTGAAAATGAGATCGTATACTTGGCTGTGCCTGAAAAATTCTTTACGTCATCAGCACCCAATTCTGTCCATGATTTTAATGTCGTTGTTTTAATTGCAGCAGGAATGGTTGGGCCGCCATCAAGGAAGTTGATCGTCCACTCTCCTTTTATTTCCTGTGGTTGAGCAATTGTTTCTTTGTACGGAAACGCTTCACCTGTTTTCTTTGTTGCATACGACTGTACAATGATGGATTCGTACGATTGTAGTTGAAGCAACACTTCCATTGCTCCTTTGCTGTTCTTCCGCCATTTGGCTAAACCTTTCTTGTTATTCATGGCATCAAACAAAGCAATGGATGCTGCATTGGTATGGAGTTCGATCCATTCTTCAAATGCTTTGTCTGTGCGGTTGTTGATGAGCCACATGGTTCCTTCACTGTTTTTTCTGCGCAGGACGGACAATCCTTTTTCTGCATAGCTTTCTTTACTTGCTTTTGCTGCCAACAACAGTACATCCAGATCATCGCTGATCATGAACGATCCTTTACCCACAATTGCTTTCTGCAGATTATCTGATTTTGAAAACTTCAACTGACTGATGAGTTGCTGAAATGTTTTTCTTCTTGCATCAAGTTGATTAAAGCCGGGTACATCGTTCGGCAGATTTTCGTACACAAGAATCGTTGCACCTTGCTGCGCCAGATTGAGCAACTGTTGCATGGCTTTCTCAGTGATGAGTTTATTGGCAGGTAATAAGATTGTTCGATAGACATTGCCGCTGCTGATGATGTTGTTGCCGCTGTTGGTAAACTTCTGTAATTGGCGCTCACTAAAGAAATCAAAACTATATCCCTTCTCCACCATCCATTTTGATACATGTTCAAAATCGGTATTCACAAAATTGCGTTCCATACCATCGAAGTGTTGCAGCAGCACATTACCCGGTTCCGCATAACGGTCAACGATTGGATAATACAGTAACACATCGTTATCAGGTTTTCCTTTCTGTAAAAAACTTTGTGTGCGTGTGATGTAACTGTTCAATGCATGGAAATCTTTCCACTGTGGATTGGTTGGTTGAAAATGCACTGCTGCATAAAATAACCAACCCGGCCATTTTGCTTCTTTAGGCGAGTATTCTGTACCGTGATAAAAAATATGATTTACACCGCCGAGGAAATACAGATCGATGATCTTCTTTACATCGCCCCAGCTTGATAAGAAATGTTCATTTAGCCATGTTGCAGATTCAGATGATACCAATTGTTTACCTGCAACATTCGCTGCTGAGGTTGCAAACTTGAAACGCAGAATATCGGTTCCTTCTGTCTCCGGAATATCAACTACACTGTATAAGTCCAATGTGTTCGCTGGTGATCCATGCGATTGGTTACGCAGCATTTTTCCTTTTGTGCCTGCCCATTTTTTCCAGGTCATGGTGAAATGCTCCAGCAATAGTTCATCAATGACCGAACGGTAATCGTAAATCACACGACTGTTTTTCTCTGCTGCATCTTTGCTGAACAATGCGGGCAATTGTGTTTTCAGATCGTAGCCTTTACGTTTTTTAAATTCAGCAAAGAAATCAGGCGTCCAGTTGGCTTGTCCTCTTGCATCATCCACTTCATACGAATCGTTGAAGAACGAACGCAGGTAAGAAATATCATAACCTTTGAACGATGCATCAAATTTTTTGAAATAATTGGTGGCAGCATTCAATGAAAAGTGATCAATGGCATAGCCTTCACCACCGGGTGCTGCACGCTCCACCATCTTGCCATGCAAACCTTGAAACAAAGCATACAAGGTCCAGTTGCCTGCAGGAGCAGTCCAGTTAAGCTTTCCGTTTGCATCAACTTTATTTGTAAGATCAATGCTTTCATTTTTATCCGAATAAGCGATCAATGTTTGCAAAGGCAATTTGCCGGGGTATTGGATTTGATCTAATGCCAGCGCTTGCAAATTCTTATTCGTCCATACAGGTTTCAACACCTGATCGAATGTTGCAGGTTTGTTATTCGCTGTGCGAATGAACCCGTCCTGTTTGTATTCAACTGTTTCATTCAATTGTTCGCCGCCTTTTACTGTATACGTTTTATAGAAAATACTTTTACTTGCATCTTCGTCTTTCACCCATGGTCCGCCGAAAGGCCAACCGGTTCCGTTTGCTAAGTCAACACCAAGTCCCAAACGTTTTGATTCGTTCAATGTGTACGAAAACATCTGCATCCACTTCGGCGAAAGAAAATCGATGAACTGTTTCTCGTAACCTTCCACACCATAGATGGGTGTTAATTCCACACCACCTAAACCGGCTTGTTGGTATTGCTGTAAGTTCCAGGTAAGATCGGCTTTGTTCACAGCGCTTCCTTCCCACCACCAACGTGTCCATGGTTTGGTTACATTGGTAATTGATGGCCAGTTGATCTGTGCGGTTGCTGCAAAACCATTTACGATAAATGCCGAAGCAAGAATTAATTTTCTCAATGTTGTTTGTTTAGGATTCATCTTGATGTTCTTATCAGGCGTACCTACGGCACGCAGAATTGATTATATATTTTTGTCTACCGATCAGTTGTCCCTACGGGACAGGATG
>JAACZX010000249.1 GCA_009996555.1 Chitinophagaceae bacterium
GAGAGGGATTTTTTATAGCGTAAATAAGATTGTATTAATAACGACGTCCGCCTCCGCCATAACCGCCGCCGCCATCACGGTCACGACCACCACCGCCTCCGCCGTAGCCACCACCACCGCCGGGACGGTAACCACCGCCTCCGCCACCGCCTGGACGACCACCGCCGCCACCGGGACGATAACCACCACCGCCACCACCTGGGCGACCGCCACCTCCGCCAAATCCACCACCGCCACCGGGTCTGTCTTCAGCTTTCTTTACCACTAATGGTTTTTTACTGCGGCCAAGTTGTATATCATTTAATAACTCAATGGCATCATTGCCATCAGCTTCATTTTCCATTGTAACAAAACCAAAGCCACGGCTCTTTCCTGTTTCACGATCAATCGAAATTTTGGCTGAAACAACTTTGCCAAACTTTTCAAAGATTTCTTCTAATTCGGCATCATCTACATCATAGGGTAATCCGGCTACAAATAAGTTCATTGTTTTAATTTTTGTAAAGCTAATTAAACTGTTGATTCAGGCCTCAAGATAGGCACATTAAGTCATATTTCAGCCTCTTTCATGTGTTTTCAGTCATGTGCCTGTAATAATAAATATGAACACCAGTTGATGCTTGTTTTGCTTTTCTGATCATTGCAGCAGCCACATCTCTTGCTTCAATGCCTTTGTAGTTTGATGGAATAAGAACGTGTAACCATTGTGATAATGTTTTGGCAATACGTTCGCCTGTACGTTGTTCTTTACGATGACCCAATAAAAACGATGGCCGGAAAATATGGAAACCGCTAAAATTAAATGTGGAGATCACTTCTTCCACTTCTCCTTTCAGCCTTGTGTAAAATAAGCGTGATGATGAATTGGCGCCAACGGCTGATACAAGCAGGTATTGCTGAAAGCCTGCTTCTTTGCCAAAGCGTGCTGCATTAACAGGAATATCAAAATCAATGCTTCGGTATAAAGCCTTATCGCCTTTTACTTTTTTTATTGTAGTGCCAATGCAGCAGAAAATACAATCGCCTTTACCAAGATTTTTCCTGTAACTGTTATAGTCTGAAAAATCGGTGATGCATATTTCCAGTTTGGGATGCTGCAGTTCAATTGCACTGCGTACAAGAATACGCACACGGTCAAATGCATCATCTGCCAATAGTTGTTGTAACAGTTCGTTCCCAACCAATCCGGAAGCTCCGAGTACAACTGCTGTTTGTGCGTTCATAAATGCTTTATTTTGCAATGATGCAAATTCATGAAAATCTTTCACTCCGGCAATACAATACATTTGGAATTGATGCAAAGGCCAGGCTTTTTGCTGATTTTAGTTCGCTGCAGCAATTGCAGGAAATTCTGCAATATGCGCATCATGTAGCGCCACGCATAACCCGTATGATACTGGGTGGCGGCAGCAATATTCTGTTTACGGGAGATGTGAATGCATTGGTGCTGAAGAATGAAATAAGAGGAATAGAAGTGATAAGGGAAGATGACACATTTGTATATGTACAATCCGGCGCAGGTGTTAACTGGCACAGCTTTGTACTGCATTGTGTACAGCAGGGCTGGGGCGGTGTTGAGAATTTAAGTTTGATACCGGGTAATGCCGGTGCAAGTCCTATGCAAAACATTGGTGCGTATGGCGTAGAAATAAAGGATGTGTTTGAAGAGCTGGAAGCTTATCATCTGCATGATAAAGCAGTTCGGAAGTTTTCTGCAGCTGATTGTGCATTTGGTTACAGGGAGAGTGTGTTTAAACGCATATACAAAGAGCAGTTTGTTATTTTGAATGTAACATACAGGTTACGAAAGCAACCGGTTTTTAATACCAGCTATGGTGCCATTAACCAGGAGCTGGAAAAAATGGGTGTACAGGAATTGAGTGTGCAGTCAATATCGCAGGCGGTGATCAATATCCGTTCTTCAAAACTGCCCGATCCGAAAGTGATCGGTAATGCTGGAAGTTTTTTCAAAAATCCTTCTGTCAGTAAAGATCAATACCAGCAGTTGAAACAACAGTTTCATGAGCTGGTTGCTTATGCGAATGCAGATGGTACAATGAAACTTGCAGCAGGTTGGTTAATTGAGCACTGCGGTCCATCAGCAACAGAAAGCTGGAAAGGTTACAGGAAAGGCGATGCCGGCTGTCATGCAAAGCAGGCGTTAGTGCTGGTGAATTACGGTACAGCAAGCGGTAAAGAAATTTATGATTTGAGCGAAGCAATTCTGCAAAGCGTTAAAGAAAAGTTTGGCGTGGAACTGGAACGGGAAGTGAATGTTGTGTAGAAGATAGCCATTAGTAGTTAAAAGCGGGCTAATGATTAATGGTTTTCCTCTCAACTTACCACCCAGCTCATCACCAGATCATGCAGAAAACGATACTGCACTGTTAATGGTAACGGGTCATGTTTACGAAAGCTGCAGATCAGGCGTCCTTCTTCATCATTACCTTCCACACGTTCGGCATGCATGTGCTCACGAAAATCAACAGAGCCATCGCCATACCATTTAAACATTGCTTCTTTTGCACTCCACAGAAGTGTTGTCAGTTGCAAAAGTCTTGATGCACTCATTTGTTCATCCAGCATCATTTTTTCCTGGTCAGTTAAAAACTTAGGGCTTACACGTAAAATTTTTTCAGAACCTTTTTCAATATCCACACCCACCCGCTGGGTTGCGCTAACAATTGCTGCAGCGTAATCGCCACAATGCGAAATGGAGAAATGATATTTTTCATCGGGCAGAAAAGGTTTTCGTGTATCAGCAATCAGTATTTCTTCCAATGGAAAATCTGCGAATAAAGCAGGTAGCAGGTAACGGCCCGCCAGGTGCTGCAACCGTTTATGCGGATGCGATACATCACGCTTCAGCGGCACCCTTTCCAGGAAAAAAGCTTCATCTTCTTGAATATGCCAGAGAGCTGTCTTGGTGTTGCTGTTGATAGTATGTTGATAAACGAGCGGCAATAATCGAATTTAGAAATTAGCTTGCGTGTTCAGTTTTTAATGCACACAAATCTAAAGAGAAGTATATGATTTTATCGGATAAAAGAATCCTGGAGGAAATTGAGAAAGGAACCATCAAGATCGAACCGTACGACCGGAGTTGCTTAGGCTCTAATTCTTACGATGTGCATTTGGGCAGTACGTTGGCTACTTACAAAGAACACATGATCGATGCAAAAAAGCATAATGAAATTGAATACTTCGAAATTCCGGACGAAGGAATTGTTTTATATCCACACATCTTTTACCTGGGTGTAACATTGGAGTACACCGAAACCCATGCACATGTGCCTTTCCTGGAAGGTAAATCATCAACCGGCCGGCTGGGTATTGATATTCATGCAACAGCCGGTAAAGGCGATGTGGGTTTTTGCGGCAACTGGACATTGGAAATTTCTGTTAAGCAACCGGTGAAAGTGTACAAAGGCATGCCTATCGGTCAGCTCATCTATTTTCCTGTTGAAGGCGAAATTGAAGTGAAGTACAATCAGAAAGCAAATGCCAAATACAGCGGCCAGCCTAACAAACCGGTGGAAAGTATGATGTGGAAGAATAAGTTTTAAAAAAGCCCCATCCCGACCTTCCCCGAAGGGGAAGGCCATCCGCACACAGCCCTGACTTCTCAGTGATTTTAAATAATCAGAAAAGAAACTTCTTTTTAAAGCTGGGAATGTTCCAGTGATGATATGGAAGAACTAATTGTTTAGTATAGCGTTACTGTACCGCTCTTTCTCCTTTGGAGAAAGAGAAGGAGTTAGGGGCTGCTTTGGTATTTCTTCCTGTACGCAATTAACCAGCCTGTTACTTCGCCATAACTTTCAATACCTTTCCGTTGGCGGTTTTGTTTGAGGTAATAATCATATAACAGATCGGTCCAGTCGCTGATGAATGTGCGGTGATCATTGATGAACTTTCTGTA
>JAACZX010000622.1 GCA_009996555.1 Chitinophagaceae bacterium
TTGGTCATCCTTCGTTACCAAAATCACTCACATCTTTTACTCCACGCAGCATGGATGGTGCAAAAAATCCAAAACTGCTTGATCAGCTTTGCTACGGATGGGATCTTAGCGGCACAAAAGATGCAGTGGAAAAAACAGTGAGCAATAAAGTGCAGATCAAGTGGCTGCTGGAAGCATACAAACTCTTCCCTGACAAAACCGCATTTTTCATTGTACCAAAAAGCAATAAGCCGGAAGATTTCTTTTTCAACAAACTGGCAGGCAACAGCACATTGATGCAACAGATCAAAGACGGAAAAAGTGAAGATGATATCCGCAAAAGCTGGGAACCAGCATTAAAGAAGTTTAAAGAGATCAGGAAGAAATACCTGATCTATAAAGATTTTGAATAATTATTTTCTATCATCAGCAACAATAAACAATGATCACAGTTCTTCACCCATGGCATGGCGCACATTACGGGCCCGCAGCACCGGAACGTGTAAATGCATTAATTGAAATTTCGCAAGGCAGCCGCAGTAAATATGAAATAGATAAAGATACCGGCCTGTTAAAACTCGACCGTGTAATTTTTTCGTCATTCATCTATCCTGTCAACTATGGTTTTATACCGCAAACATTAGGACAGGATGGCGATCCGCTGGATATACTTGTCATCTGTTCACAATCCATTCAGCCGCTTTGTTTGGTTGAAGCAACAGTGATCGGCAACATGCAAATGATCGACCAGGGCGAACGTGATGACAAGATAATTGCAGTGGCAAGTAACGACCCTACTGTAAAACATATTAAAGACATTGATGAATTACCCGAACATTTCTTTCATGAACTGAAACATTACTTTGAAGAATACAAAGTATTAGAAAATAAAGTAGTGGAGATCGATAACTTTCAGAACAAAGCAGAAGCTTACAGTATTATTGAAGAAGCCATTGACTATTACAAAGAAAAGTACAGGGAAAAAATTTAACCAAATAAAAAGCTGCCTTCACGGCAGCTTTTTTTAACATCATATTCTTTTTATTACTCTTAGCCTGTGCGTTCTGTCTCCTGTTTCACTATTGATGATACCGGCACCATCAATATGATCAATACGCACTTTGCCGGCAGCATGAATAATTTCATGATCATTCAGCAACATACCCACATGAATGATCTTTCCTTCTTCATTATCAAAATAAACAAGATCACCACAACGGGCTTCCTGTAAAAAACCAAGATCTTCACCAATCATTGCCTGGTGACTTGCATCACGTGGAAGTTTTTTTCCGAAGAAACGCATGAGCCCCTGTACAAATCCACTGCAGTCAATTCCAAATACCGAACGCCCGCCCCACAGGTAAGCCGTGTTCAAATAAACAAATGCTACCTGCCGCAAACTTTCTTCATCAAACACATACGCTCCTTCCATTACCAGTTTGCTGCTGCTTTTTATCCTGTGGTCGCCCCACGTTGCTTCGCCGTTTTGCAAACCCGGCACAGCACTGCCAAACGGCACATGCATCGGCACATCGTTTACAAGTATTACTCCACTCCATGTATTCACCAAAGCTACCTGGTCCTGCAAGGCAATGGTTTCATTTACATCTGCCAGCTGATTGCGCTGGCAATAGCCGGTATAGCCATCATACAAACAAACAAGTTCCACCCACTCGCCATGATTAGCCAGCAACTCCACTGCTTCGCCAAATAATAATTGAGAAGTGATCTCTGCTTCCTGTCTCGGTTCTTTGCGCACAGGTGCAGCGGGAACAATACAAACGGCATTATTCATTTGCAGAATACATTTAGCATGAATATATGGAATTTTATGTGCTGATGCATCTCTTCAATAGAAATAACTAACTTGACCTCACAAACCTGTTTGTGAATACAACCTACTCCACCATACCCGATCAGGATTTACTCAAACGCTTTTATCATGATGGCGATAATAAATGGCTGGGCGTGCTGCTGCAACGGTACACCATGTTGCTGTTTGGTGTGTGCATGAAGTATCTAAAAAACGAAGAAGAAGCAAAGGATGCCGTACAACAGGTATTTGAAAAAGCAATTAAGGAACTGGGCAAGTACAAAGTAGACTATTTTAAAAGCTGGATATACATGGTGGCAAAAAACCATTGCCTCATGCAGTTGCGTGATAAAGGCAAACTGCCGAAGGAACTGAACGAACAAACAATGGCTACGCCTGCAGAAGATACCGACCATAACGACCTGTGGCAAAAAGATGAGCTGCTTGAACGTATGACAGAAGCCATTACAAAACTGACACCGGAACAACGTACTTGTATTGAATTATTTTACCTGCAAAAGAAAAGCTATACCGAAATTGCAGACACCACCAGTTATACGCTGATGCAGGTAAAAAGTTATATTCAAAACGGAAAACGTAACTTGAAAATGATTTTGCAGAAACAACAATACCATGAGCGATAACCTGCTCGACATATTGAACAAGCGTGACGACCTCACTGAACAGGAATTGTTGCAATACCTGCAGGGAAATCTTTCGCCCGAAGAACGCCGGGCAGTAGAAGAGAAACTTGCCGATAGTGAAATAATGAGTGATGCAGAAGAAGGTTTACGTATGGCTGATGAAAAAAAAACCAACCGTGCGGTAGCCGACCTGAACAAACAACTTTCATTGCAACTGCAACAGCAACGTCGCAAACGCAAACAAAAACCACTACCCAATCAGTCGCTGGTGATTGTAACTACTTTTCTTGTGCTGGTGTTGATTGTGCTGGCTTACCTGGTGATATATAAGATGAAGAATGGGTGATTTACATTTTACAGCCCTATTTTACTTATATACTCGTTTACTTCATTCCCATATTTTTTTGTATAACCAAATTTGAGAGCAAGCTGGAAATTTTTCGAAGCTTCCTCTTTATTGTCATTTTCCATAAAAATGATCCCTTTGTATTTATAGGCGTAAGAATTCCCTTTATCTAATTCAAGAGCCTTATTGATAAGACTCAAGCCCTGCTCATACTCACCAAGCTTGTATTTACAGAAACCCAAGTTATCGTAAGGATAAGCAAACTCGGGATCTATATCAATGGCGGATTGATAATATAAAATTGCTTCCGAATAACGCTTTTGAAGCTGAAGATTGAATCCGATGTTGTTCAACAATACTGCATCAGAGGGAAATTCAACATACAACTCCTGATTGATTTTCGCTGCTTCTGTATAATCGCCCATTTCATCGTAGATATTTGCGAGTATAAGACGGTAGTCAATTTCAGCAGGAAACTTTTCGGTCAATTTTAAAAAAGAGTTTATTGCAGCAGTAAAATTTTTATTTGAATAGTAAGCGTATGCCTTAAGAATATCAAAAACCGGATTTTCATTTGACAGACTTTGAGCAATATCACAAGCTTTAATACATTGATTGTAATCTTCAGCTTCATAAAACTCATTAGCGATATAATGCCATTCATTCAGTTTATCCTCAACCGAGTCATCTGATATTAACCATTTATCAAAATTTGAATAATTGGACTTCTTCGGCATAACAGTTAAATCGGTGAGCTTTTTTATTACGATACCGGGAAATGATTCCTGGCATATATCTTCAAACACAATACCTGCTTTTTGAATATGCTGTGCAACTGAATTATTTATGCTAAGCAACGCAAGCAGTAAATGATCGCTACTGATCTGCTCCGAATTTGTCTGCTTTGTATATGCAAATGATTGAATAATCATTTTTTCTGCCTTTTTAGTTAAAGGAATTGATTCGTCTTCAGGCAGACTATCCGTTTGCTGATAAAATTTTTCAACAACCAAACGCCAGGTACTCTCAGAAAACGAACCGAGCTTATAACTGGCTGAGCAATGGCAGGTTAAAAGCCCTCCAAACAGGTGTACATAATCAATAAAGTCGTGTCTGCATTTCATTGCAAAAAT
>JAACZX010000250.1 GCA_009996555.1 Chitinophagaceae bacterium
GACGACTGTTCATCAATAAACATTCGACCTGACAGGTTTATGAACTTTAGGTAACAGTATAACAAAGCACTGAGTGGTTTATAGTACTTAGCCTGTCAGATCTCTATTCTATGCCATATCTACGGCATGCTGATGAAATGCAATTAACCTGTTACAGATATGGCATACCTCACTTACTTTCTGATTCTTACAGCTTCACTGGCGGGGCCATTACTGCTGAGCTTTGATAAGAAAGTTGCCTTCTATAAAAAATGGAAATATCTATTTCCGGCAATGCTGTTCCCGGCTTTGTTTTTTATTGTGTGGGATGAGTTGAAAACAAAAGCAGGTGTGTGGAGTTTCAATGACGAATACATCACCGGTTTCAAATTGTCTACACTGCCGGTGGAAGAGTTGCTATTCTTTTTTGTGGTGCCTTATTGCTGTGTTTTTATTTACGAATGTATTGTTTGTTATTATCCATCTGTTAAGCAAAAGAGCTGGGGTAAGCCGGTATTGATGATGATGGGTGTGTTGTTCCTGCTAACAGCTATCCTTACTTACGGCAAAGCGTACACGTTTTACACATCCTTGTTGAGTGCTTTGTTTATTGCAGTGCTCTTAATTTTTCAAAAATGGTTTAAGGGTTTCAACGCTGCTGCTTTTTTTCTGTCTTATCTTATTGTTGTTATTCCTTTTCTGATCGTGAACGGTTTGCTCACCGGTATTCCGGTGGTTTTATACAATGATGCGGAGAACCTTGGGTTGCGTATTTTCTCTTTTCTTCCCTGGCCTATGAACAATATTCCGGTGGAAGATATTTTTTACGGCATGTTGCTGATTTTAATGAATGTGGCTTTTTTTGAGCGGATGCGGAGTAAAGAAGGTTTGCCAAATGTGCACTGAAGAAATATGTTGTGTACTCCATGCCTTTGAGGAATCTGTATTTCCCACGAAGCCACAAAGGGCGCAAAGAATTATAGTAAAAAGCAAATCTGTTTTCATCTGTTGCATCCGTGTCATCAGCGACTCTATCTACATCAATATCCTTTTTCTCTTGTGCCCGGGCAACCCACCTTCTTATCTTTTTTGAATGATGCAATACCAGATGTGCGTTGGTACCAGTCAACAAACGGCCGCCAGGTAATGATTAACTGTACAAAGTAATAAGCATCTTTGTTTTTTTCACTTCCACGTAATGAGCCGCCTGCCGGATAACTGCCACTGCCACGGTAAGCCATATCAACAGCCGTTTGTCCTCTTGCCGCTAACAAAGCAGCCTGGTCAACATACCTACTGCTTACATCATCAATATAATCGGTAAAAGTTTTGCGGTAACCCATTTCAAGGCCAACACGCAGATCTTCTGTCAACAAATATTCCGCACCAATACCAAATGGAATAGAGAATTGTGTTGATTTATACACTTTCTTACCGGGAAGAAAACCTTGTCCTTCGGTACTGAGCGGTTGCAGAAAAACTTTGGCCCCGTTGTTATCAGCTGTAAACGGTTTAATACGATACAATGCGCCACCTGCAAACACATAAGGTGTCCACCATTTATAATTGAGATTGAAAATATTGTATTGCGCTCCCAGTTCCCACTCAAATAAATTGGTTTGAAAACTGAGGTTGCGGCTTTGGTGTGAAGCGCTTTTGCTTTTTGCATCGGCACCACGCAACATGCCAAGACTGAGATGAGTGCGTGCCAGCAAATGTTCAGTAAGATCGTAACGGGCTCCAATGCTGCCCACAAATTTCGATTGCTGAAATGTAAATGACCGTTGTTGCAGATCGCCCTGGTAATTGGCAAGACCTCCACGAAACGATAAATGAAAATTTTGTGCAGATATACAAACAGGTGCCAGCAGAAAAAGAAGGATCAGTTTTTTCATCATTCAGTTATTGGATTCGGTACAAAGATAATCCAACCGCTAAAACGTGAAAATAAAACAGAAAGTATGTGTATCCGTCATTTCAACAACAGGCCATGTTTTGCTACTACTTTTTCCAGCAGTGGAATACTTGACGGACCAAGACCATGTAACTGCAGTAATTCTTTTTTGCTCCATTTGCTTAGTTGAGCCACAGTGCTGATGCCGGCATTTTGTAATGCCCTGCGTGCAGGAGCGCTTAACACAGCCAGGAATTCTTCTTCCGGATTTTCAGCAGCAGCACAAACAGGGCAAACGGGGCAATCGCTGCTTTTGTAATACTGGTGCCCTTTTTTGCAGGTGCGTAATGTGCCTTTTGCTGTTGGCATGTATGCTCTCTTTTTGTAAAGATAAAAACCTTTGAATCCCCGGCCGACCTGCGGTCAGACGGGGCAGCAAGCTCCTAACAGCTGTTCCTTTCAAATGAATTAATTTCGCCGGCATGATGCATAATTTCAACGCAGGACCTTCTGTTTTACCAAAGGAAGTTTTTCAACAGGCAAGTGAAGCTATTCTCAATTTCAATAACAGTGGCTTATCCATCCTGGAAATTGGCCACCGCACACCGTTGTTTGAAGATGTGATGAACGAAGCCCGTTCGCTGGTAAAAGAATTAATGCAGCTGGATGATGATCATGAAGTCTTGTTTTTGCATGGCGGTGCCACCACCCAGTTCATGCAGATTCCGATGAACCTGCTCAACGAGCAGGAAGTGGCTGCCTATACCGAAACAGGTACATGGGCAGGTAAGGCCATTAAGGAAGCCAAGCTGTTTGGTCATGTTGAAATTGTAGGCTCATCAAAGCATACCAATTATACCACTATGCCGCATGAGCTGGCTGTGCCGGGTACAGCGGCTTATCTGCATATCACCACTAACGAAACCATTGCCGGTACGCAGTGGCATCAAATTCCTTACGATTGCGGGGTACCGCTGGTAGCAGATATGAGCAGTGATATTTTGAGTCGTGCACTTGATTTCAACAAGTTTGATCTTATTTATGCAGGCGCACAAAAAAACATGGGCGCAGCAGGTGTAAACCTGGTGGTGGTGAATAAACATATACTTGGTAAAGTAAACCGTAACATTCCGGGTATTCTTGATTACCGCAACCACATTAAAGAAGGCAGTATGCTCAATACGCCACCGGTATTTGCTGTGTATGTGGCCATGCTCACATTGCGTTGGTTAAAAGCACAGGGTGGTGTAAAAGCTATTGAGGCGCTGAATAACCAAAAAGCAGAACGTATTTATGCTGCATTGGAAGCTATTCCGTTCATTAACCTTCCTGTTGCAAAAGAAGACCGGAGTAAAATGAACGTGGTATTTACCATGGGCGATCCTGTAAAAGAGGCGGCTTTTATGCAGTTGTGTAAAGAACAGGGCATGTATGGTGTAAAAGGTCACCGTAGTGTGGGTGGTTTCCGTTTGAGCCTGTACAATGCATTGGGTATGGAGAGTGTGGAAGCAATGGTTGGTTTGTTGAATGAGTTTGCGAAGAAGAACGGGTAAGCAGGAGACCGATTTATCCGTCAACCAGCTAAAAATTCCTTTTCTTTGCAGCCGGTTAGTAAGTAAAAACATATATGGCTATAATTGTTCCGTTCAAGGCGCTGCGTCCGCAGGCCCAGTTCGCTAAGCAGGTGGCAGCACGACCTTATGATGTGCTCAACAGTAAAGAGGCAAAGGAAGAAGCGCAAGGCAATCCTTATTCATTTTTACATATCACCAAACCGGAAATTGATCTTCCTGAGGAAACAGATCATTACGCTCCGGAGGTTTATCTCAAGGCAAAAGAAAATCTGCAGGCATTTATCCAGCGTGATGTGCTGTTTCGTGAAAGCAAACCCTGCTATTACATTTACCGTTTGATCATGAACGGTCGCAGCCAAACCGGTTTGGTGTGTGGCAGTGCCGTTGCCGATTACGAAAAAGATGTGATCAAGAAACATGAGTTTACCCGTCCTGAAAAGGAAAACGACCGCATTAATCACATTAAGA
>JAACZX010000623.1 GCA_009996555.1 Chitinophagaceae bacterium
CACGGAAGAAGCAGGCAGCGTGGGTGTAAAAGCTGTTGCAGCAAAAGATGGCATTACTGCTATTAAGATCAAAAGCAGCCGCATGTTGCTGGCGTATGGTTTCCTACGCAAAGTGTTTGAAGTATTTGAGAAATACCGCACTTCAATTGATATGATCACTACTTCTGAAGTGGCAGTATCACTTACCATCGACAGCAGTGCATCACTCGATGATATTATCCGTGAACTGGAACCATTCGGTTCAATTGAGATCGATAAAGACCAGGCAATTGTAAGTATTGTAGGAAATGAAATTGGTAAAACAGAACATATCCTCTCGAAGTTGTTTGAAAGTATTGCAGATGTTCCTGTACGCATGGTAAGTTATGGTGGCAGTCCGCACAATGTTACCTTGCTGGTGCCCGGTTCTTACAAAACACAAACACTTCAGATATTGAACAAAGGAATTTTTGGATTAGATTAACAGAACATTCGTTTTTCAATTCTTTCTTTTCATGCCCGTAGTTGTATTTTGAGTAAATGCAATTACGGGCTTTTTTATTGCTGTCAGTTTTATGTTTTACCTGTTCAGGCTTTGCTCAGGATTATGCCGGTGTTTGGGAAGGATATTTTTATTTACAGGGTAAAAAACATAAAATGAATGTGCGTATTGAAGTGACCAGAAAGGAGAAAGAACTGGTTGGTGTTATTTCTACACGTGGTTTTGAAAAGAATACGGCTTATGGTTGTGATTATATTGTTGCAGGACAGATTGTGAATGATAAACTGGTTCTTACACAAACGAGTGTGCAACGTGCAATCAAGATGAATGATTGTGTATTATTCAACAGCGTGGAGTTGGTACTCGATAAAACAGACACAGCAGGTTTAGCAAAGGCTCAATGGTTTTGGACAAATGACAGCAAAGAGAAGTTTCGGTTGAAGAAAAAAGAAAACCAGGTTTCAGAAATAGCAAAAGAAGAAATTGATGATGCGGAGCGAAAGAGAATGATTAAAAAAGAATACCAGGAAAAAGGGAAACAACTCCAGCGGCCCAAAATGATAATTATAGATCACTTGCAGGTGAGTAGTAAGATGATTGTACTAACAATAAGCCCAGTTGAAAAAGATCCGAAGGCAACGCTGTCTGCATCGGCAAACGGGGAGATTGTTGCCCGGGATTTCGATTTAGCGAAAAACGTTTTGACGATAAAGCTGGAGGATATTGGTTCTATCAATCGGGTTGTCTTTTTAAATAGCTCTGCCAAAGAAGAAAAACTGGATATAAAGATCACATTTCAGCAAGGAAAGAAAAAGAAAAAATGGATTACTTCTCTTGAAGCAAAGGGTAATGCGTTGCTGTTGCTGACAAACAAAAACGACAATTGGCGGATGGAGGGTTTTCATGTGTACTGACAAGGAACATTTTGAAACGTACATCAGTTTGATATTTTTAGCACTGCTTTTGGATTTTTCTTTCATTTCCTTTGTTTCTTGTTAACCTGTAATTGTATCTTGAGTAAATATGCAACTGCGATCTCTTTTCTTTTTTTTAGCCATTCTTTTTTCTTCATCACTGTTTGCGCAAAATCTTTCAGGTGTATGGGAGGGAAGTTTTTTTCTGAACAGGAGCAAGAAAGATAAAATGAATGTGCGTCTTGAATTAATGAATAATGGAGGAGAAGTGATTGGCGTAGTTTCAATCAGGGGTTTTGATAAAAACGTTGTGTATGGCTGCGATTATCTGGTAACAGGCTTGGTTGCAGGCAGGCAGACAAAGCTTAGCCGCAAAAACCTGCGCAGGGCTGTTTCAATGTCAAAAGGCGATTGTAATTATTTTCATCACCTGGAGTTGTTTACCGGCAAGCCGGATACCACCACAACAATTTCCGGTAACTGGGTGTGGGCAGAAGAAAGATGGGATTCTTTTTCAGCCAAAAAAACAGAAGACACTATTTCTGAAACAGCAAAGGATGAGATCAGCAGCTATATCAAAGAAACCTATGAAAATATTGAACAAAGCAATGTGGTCTTGCCTGTGGATGAGCGGTTGAATGAAACCATTGCTGAACTGCCGGCCGACAGTACTGAACTTACAATTGACATCAGCTCTGTTGATAAAGATCTTCACGACTCTGTTACTGTATTGATCAACGGAAATCCTGTAAAGGAACGTATTGGTCTCGGCAGGCAGGCTTTGCGCATACGGTTGCAGCATGTAGAGCCCGGATTTACTTCTATTATTGTGGTGAGTGAATCGGTTGTAAAACGAAGGCTGAAGTTGAATATAGCTGTAAAACAAAATGAACAGCAAAAAGAATGGGTGGCTGAGCCTGGTTTTGTGAGGAATGTCATGTTATTACTGGTGCAAAAGCAGGAATAGCCGGTTCTTTTTCTGCTATATTTGCCACCTCAAATCGTAAAAAGCATGCAGAACAATTCGAAGGTATCTTTCGAGAATACCGCTAATGCCTTTGCCTATAAGAATGATACGCAGTTAAAAAAAGCTCATTTCCTTTTTTCTTCTATGGGTTATCAATGGCTCGTAAACATTGGTACCCGCATTACTCCATGGGCTATTAAAGCCGGTTTGCCGGTGAAAGGTCTCATCCGCTCTACTTTGTTCGAACAGTTTGTGGGTGGCGAAACACTGGAAGAAACAGCGAAAGTTGCCGACAAATTAGAAGCATTTCATGTACAGGTTATTCTCGATTACGGGGTAGAAGGTGGCGACTATGGTGAAGACGAAAAAGACCATGCCTGCGATGAATTTATTAAGGTAATTGATTATGCTGCCACACAGGCAAACATTCCGTTTATGAGTGTAAAAGTAACCGGTATTGCACGGTTTGCTTTGCTCGAAAAAATGGATGAGCTGATGAGCAAAGATACCGGTACATTAATTCGCCGGTACGAGCATGCACTCGAACGTTTAACAACAGAAGAACGCAACGAATGGCAGCGTGTATGCAACCGCATGGAACGCATCTGTTCTGCAGCATCAAATAAAAAAGTGGGTGTGCTGATTGATGCAGAAGAAACCTGGATTCAGGATCCTGTTGACGCATTAACCATGCTCATGATGGATCAGTACAATAAAACAACTGCTGTGGTGTACAATACTGCACAGTTGTACCGTCACGACCGTTACCAGTTTTTGTGCGATTGTTACGAAGCTGCCGAGCAACGCAACTTCATCCTCGGTATTAAAATAGTACGTGGTGCGTACATGGAAAAAGAACGCAAACGTGCAGCCGACATGAATTATCCTTCACCTATTCAACCCGATAAAGAAGCATGCGACAGCGATTATAACCGTGCAGTAGAATTTTGTATTGCACATGTAGATCGTATTGCTGTTATTGTAGCATCGCATAACGAACACAGCAACCAGCTGGCGGCAGAACTACTGCACAGCAAGGGCCTGCCGCATAACCATCCGCATGTGCATTTCAGTCAGCTGTATGGCATGAGCGATCATATTACTTTCAATCTTGCGAAAGAAGGCTATTCGGTAAGTAAGTATCTGCCGTTTGGTCCCATTGACGATGTAGTACCTTACCTCATGCGCCGTGCACAGGAAAACAGTTCTGTAAGCGGACAAACTGGAAGGGAGCTTCTGCTGATTAAAAAGGAGTTGGCGAGAAGGGGTGTGAAGTAGTTTTTGTTTCTATTTTATACATCTTAGTTTTGATGTAATATGAAGAATACCCATTCGATAATCTTTCAGGCCTTTTTGTTTATTTCTACTGTCATTCCCTGCACTCTAAGGTCGCAATTGAATGTTAATAATCTTCAAGTTTGTCATAATCAGGAAGGCAAGCTTGTTTGTATTAATGACGGCGATTTCTTATTTAGATTTATTAATGGAGACTTCTCGGAATTACAAGATTCTGATTTGCAGTTTAAATATTCAAACCAATC
>JAACZX010000027.1 GCA_009996555.1 Chitinophagaceae bacterium
AAATTGTTTTTCTTGGCAATAGTATTACCGATGGATCGGAATGGACGCAACTGTTCAATGATGTGCAAATGAAGAACCAGGGCATCAGTGGTGATATTACAGCAGGTGTATTGCATCGTTTAGCTGTTGTTACTAATCGTAAACCTGCAAAAGTTTTTCTGCTGATCGGTACAAACGATCTGGCAAGAGGCATCAGTGCCGATAGTGTGCTGAAGAATATGCTGTTGATCGCTGATTACATCAAACAGCAATCGCCCAAAACAAAATTGTATGTACAAAGTATTTTGCCGGTGAATGAAGTGTATGGCAAGTTTGCGGGACACACAAAAAATACTGACGTTATTAAGAAAGTAAATGAGCAGCTAAAGACAAATGCAACTGCTCATTACTACCAGTATGTTGATCTGCATACAGCCTTCAGCAATGAAAACGGAAAACTGAAACCTGAACTGAGTAATGATGGATTGCACCTGATGGGCAATGCGTATTTACTGTGGAAGCACATCATTTATCCGTATGTGTACGATCTGCAACCAAAGGCTGCTATTATTCCGCAGCCACAACAACTGCAATGGAAGCAGGGTGCTTTTGCTGTGTACAATAACAAAACAATTGTACTGAAAGATAAAAGTTTGCTGAAAGAAGCAACACAACTGCAACAATATTTTCAATCGATCGGTTGGGAAATGAAGTTGGCAGATAAACCAACTGGCGGCGAATCGTTCATTGAAATCGGATTGGGAAAGCTGAAGTCAGCACAACATGAAAACGAAGCGTACCAACTGGATGTAAGTGCAGCAGGCGTAAAACTTTTTGCCAATACTGCACACGGTATTTTCAACGGTATTCAAACATTGAAACAATTGCTGCGCAGCGGAACAATGATTGATGCAGTAAGTATCACTGATTGGCCTGCCTTCAGCTGGCGTGGTTATATGATCGATGTGGGACGAAATTATATGTCGATGCCCTTGCTGAAACAGCAGATCGATGTAATGGCTGCCAACAAACTCAATATTTTTCATTTTCATGCAACGGAAGATATTGCGTGGCGCATCGCCATCAAACAATATCCGCAACTCACCGCACCCGAACACATGCTGCGTAACAAAGGCATGTATTACAGCGAAACAGAGATAAAGGAGTTGATCAATTATTGCAATGAACGACATATTACGTTTGTTCCTGAGATTGATATGCCCGGCCACAGTGCTGCATTTAAGCGTGCCATGAAAACCGATATGCAGAGCGATAGTGGATTAATGATCGTAAAAAATATCCTGAAAGAATTTATTACAACTTATGATGTGCCGTATATCCATATTGGTGCAGATGAAGTAAAGATCACCAACAAAAATTTTGTTCCTGAAGTAACTGCGTTCATCGAGAGTCTTGGAAAAAAAGTGATCGGCTGGCAGCCTGGTGGTAATTTCAGCAACAGTACTATCCGTCAACTTTGGATGGATGATAATGCACATCTTTCTTCCGATAATAAAATTCAATTCATTGATTCACGGCATTTGTATTTAAATCACATGGATCCTTTGGAAGCAGTCACCACCATCTTCAACCGAAAAATTGCAGACAAAGAAAAAGGCGATGCAACAACACTCGGTGGTACCATCTGTATGTGGCACGACAGAGCAGCAAGCAAAGAAGAAGATATTCTCAACATGAATCCTGTTTATCCCGGCATACTTGCATTTGCAGAACGCAGCTGGCAGGGTGGTGGTGTTGATGGTTGGGTAGCAAACATCGGCGAACCGAATACTGCAAAAGCAAATGCATTCACTGAGTTTGAAAAGAGTTTACTTGATCACAAGCAACAATATTTTTCTCAGCTTTCATTTTCTTACGTCCAGCAATCAAATCTTGTTTGGAAATTGTTCGGACCGTTTGATAACAAAGGTGATCTGGCGAAACAATTTGCACCGGAGCAAAAAAGTTTTCATGCAGATAAAATAAAACCAGCAGTTGAACAGATGGGTGCAACAATAGTGCTGCGTCATTGGTGGGCACCGTTAATTAAAGGAGCTGTGCCCAATGCGGAAGACAGTACCACCTGGTATGCCACAACAAAGATCTGGAGCGATGAAGATGGAGAAAAACAGTTTTGGGTCGGCTTTAATAATTTATCCCGCTCACCTGCAACCGATGCGCCGCCTGCAAATGCATGGGATAACAAACAGAGTGCAGTGTGGGTAAATGGAAATTTCATTCCTGCGCCACAGTGGAAACATGCAGGACAAAAAGGAAACAGTGAATTGCCGTTGGCTGATGAAGGCTATGAATACCGTAAGCCAACAACGATTTTATTAAAGAAAGGATGGAACACTGTGTTGATCAAAGCGCCGGTTGGAAGCTTCAAAGGCAAAGACTGGCAAAATCCTGTGAAGTGGATGTTTACCTTTGCACCTGTTGAATTCTGAAAAATAAATAAATTATAATCGATCATGCCATTAAAAATTGTAAAATTCCTGTTGTTGCTTGTTTGTCCGTTAACCATGTTTGCACAACAGGTTTCTATTATTCCGCAGCCGGTTGAATTAAAACTGAACGAAGGAAATTTCAGTATCGATAATAATACTTCTGTACAGTTCAATGCTTCACAAGCTGCATTAAAACCAGCGGTTGATTTTTTTCTCAACGCTGTAAATGATATTTCAGGCATTACATTGCAGCAGAATAAACCAACAGCAAAAAAAGTAGAATTCGTACTTGCAGCGCAAACTGCATTCAAACCTGAAGCATACAGCTTAACTGTTACGCCTTCACTTATTCAGATAAAAGCAAGCAGCTACGCCGGTATTTTTTACGGCATCCAATCAGTACTGCAAACATTACCACAAGTGCGTACCAATGCGGCCTTGCAGGTGCCGTGTATGCAGATCATGGATGAACCTCGTTTTAAATGGAGAGGCATGCATCTTGATGTGAGCCGTCATTTCTTTTCAGCAGATGTAGTAAAACAATACATCAACCTGATGTCGATGTACAAGATGAATACATTTCATTGGCATTTGGTAGACGATCAGGGCTGGCGTATTGAAATCAAAAAATATCCCAGGCTTACTTCAACAGGTGCATGGCGTGTTGATCAGAACGATAAAGTATGGGGCAGCCGTCCGCAGGCGCAACCCGGCGAAGCAGCAACTTACGGTGGCTACTACACGCAGGAACAGGTAAAAGAAATTATTGCTTATGCGAAAACAAGAAACGTAACTGTTGTTCCTGAAATAGAAATGCCCGGGCATGTGGCATCGGCTATTGCAGCATATCCGCACCTGAGTTGCACGCAACAACCGCAGTTATCGCTGACTGGGGGCAATTACAATAACATGTCCTCAAACTATTGCGCAGGTAATGAAGAAGTATTTTCGTTTTTGCAGGATGTGTTAACGGAAGTGATCGCTTTGTTTCCTTCAACCTACATTCATATTGGTGGTGATGAAGTGGATAAAGGTCCATGGAAAAAATGTGAGCGTTGCCAGGCACGTATGAAAAAAGAAGGATTGAAGAACGAAGAAGAGCTGCAGAGTTATTTTATTAAACGCATGGAGAAATTCATCGTCAGCAAAAAAAGGAAAATGATCGGTTGGGATGAAATACTTGAAGGAGGATTAGCACCTGAAGCAACCGTGATGAGCTGGCGTGGTGAAGCAGGTGGTATTGAAGCTGCAAAGATGAATCATGATGTGGTGATGACACCCGGTTCGCCTTGTTACTTCGATCACTACCAGGCAGGACCTGAAGGCGAACCATTGGCAATTGGAGGCTTTAATACCGTTAAGAAAGTGTACGATTACGAACCGATACCAAAAGAGTTAAATGCAGAGCAACACAAATATGTTTTAGGTGCGCAAGGCAATGTGTGGACGGAATATATTTCTACTGCAGAACATCTGGAGTACATGGTGTTGCCACGTATGCTGGCATTGGCAGAAACTGTTTGGTCGCCTGCTGCTGCAAAAGATTGGAACAGTTTCAGCAAGCGTTTACAGTTTCATTTCAAAGCATTCGATGCAAAAGGTTTGCATTATTCACCGGGCAACTTTACTGTTGATATTAAACCCGCTGCAAAAAATGGCAAACTGGAAGTAGCATTGCTTTCTGAAGTGCCCACAGCTTCTATTCTTTACACAACCGACGGCACAGTGCCCACCATTTCAAGTAGATTGTACACAAAGCCTATTCCTGTTGAAAGCACACAAACACTTCGTGCAGTAACGATGCAGAACGGAAAGATCATGAACCTGCAACCCGTTGACCAACGGTTTGTGATGCATCAGGCAGTTGGAGCAAACGTGCAGTATGTACACCAGCCGTCAAGATCATATATGGCCGATGGTGTCAATTCGTTAACGGATGGTGTAAGAGGTAAATCTGCAGTAAATAAATTCTGGCATGGCTTCAGTAAAAATAATCTTGTTGCAACTGTTGATCTGGGTGCAGAAAAAAACATCAGCAGTATAACATTAGGTTGTCTGCAACATTACCGTGACTGGATCTTTTTGCCAACAGCTGTAAGGTTTGAAATATCAGTTGATGGAAAAATATTTACGGAAGCTGCAACTGTACAGAATAATATATCGGTAAATGAAACGGCACTCACCATCAAAGATTTTACGGCAAAGTTTGCAGCAGCCAATGCCCGTTATGTGCGTGTAACAGCGTTTACACTGGAAGCCTGTCCGAAAGGTCATCCCGGTGAAGGAAAACCGGCATGGACCTTTGCTGATGAATTAATTGTTGAATAAAACGATCAAACCAAAAAAATCCGCAGCAAACCGCTGCGGATTTTTTTATACTGCAAATTATATTGAACCATTACGTCCGTCCTGTCTTCATCTTTTTCGCACCTGTTTATGTCTTGCGTATACTTTGTATATTGATGATATAAACCTGCTGTATGATCGAGCATTTTCCGTTTTTTCTAACCATGTTGCTGGCAATTATTTTTCTTGTGATGCTGGCAAACAAATTAAAAGTGGCTTATCCTGTATTGCTTGTTCTGGCAGGACTGCTGATAAGCTTTATACCCGGCATCCCTGTTATACACATTGATCCGGAATTGATCTTTATTATTTTCCTTCCACCATTATTGTATGAAGCAGCATGGTCTATTTCATGGAAAGAGTTGTGGCGCTGGCGCCGTATTGTAGGCAGTTTTGCATTTGTAGTGGTGTTTCTAACTGCTTTGTCAGTGGCATTTGTCTCCAATTGGTTTATACCCGGCTTTACCTTGGCACTTGGTTTTTTATTGGGTGGAATCGTGTCGCCTCCCGATGCAGTGAGTGCAGGGGCCATTCTTAAATTTGTAAAGGTGCCCAAAAGAATGTCTTCAATACTGGAAGGCGAAAGTTTGCTGAATGATGCTTCTTCGCTGATCATTTTCCGTTTTGCTTTGATTGCAGTAGCCACCGGGCAATTTGTGTGGTACAATGCAGCACTAAGTTTCAGTTGGATGGTACTGGGTGGTGCTGCTGTTGGCTTACTCATCGGTTTTATTTTTATGAAACTGCATAAATATTTACCCACCGATGTAAATATGGATATTGTGCTCACTATCATCACGCCTTATATCATGTACATTGCTGCAGAGGAAATGCATAGCTCCGGTGTGCTGGCTGTGGTAAGTGGTGGTTTATTATTATCGAACAAGCGACATCATTTTTTAAGCAGCTCATCCAGGCTGCGTGGTGTAAATGTGTGGGAAAGCCTGGTGTTTGTTCTGAACGGGTTGGTGTTCTTGCTCATCGGGCTCGATTTGCCGGAAATAACCGATGGACTTAAACAGGAAGGTGTGAGTTTTACATCAGCTATTGGTTATGGCTTGCTCATTACAGTTGTTTTGATTGTTGTACGCTTTCTGTCGGGGTATGGCGCCGTTTTTACAACATTGGTCGTACGTAATTTTATACAGGTAGCTGATCCCAACCCGGGATTTAAAGCGCCTTTGATCCTTGGCTGGACGGGGATGCGTGGTGTGGTTTCACTTGCAGCAGCATTGGCAATACCGGTACAGTTAAGCGACGGTACACCGTTTCCACAGCGAAACCTTATTTTATTTATCACGTTTGTGGTGATCTTAACCACGCTGGTGTTGCAGGGGCTAACATTACCCACGCTCATCAGGAAAATGAAACTGACATCGTATAACGATCATCTGCCGGAAGAAGAAGCCGATCATTTTATCCGGAAAGAATTGGCCAGTCATGCGTTAACTCATCTTACCAATAATTACAGCGATCAGCTTGATGAGCATCATGCCCTGAAAAAGCTGGTTGCTAAATGGGAGGGCAAAACTGCCGATGATGCAGAATTGATCATGCCTGCCGAAAGCAAACTTATTTACCTTGATCTGCTGAACCAGCAACGTAAATGGCTTATTGAACGGAACCAGACAGATAAACATCTTGATGAAGATGTGATCAGGAAACATCTGCGGGTGATTGATATTGAGGAAGAAAAACTGCGGTTTATCTAAGCAGTATCTGCTGGCTGTTTAAAGGAACATTTGTTTGCTTGCATAAGTGCTGAACAGTTTTTTAAAAGGCATAATCGCAGTATGTAATCTCATGTTCTCTTCTGTAACATTCTCCTTTCTGTGAACTGGTTGTTTAAAGCTGCATTTGCAAAAAAGCAGTATTTCTACTTGTTGCAGGCACAGAAGCAGGCCCTGTTGGAAAATAATCCATCAAATCAGTAAAACCTTCCATTGAATGCCGTTACAGGCTTATTTACTTTGAACTTGGAAAATAAGCCGGTTTTAAAGCAAGAGCCGGCAGGAACATAAAACTGATTGCAGCCACATGTTTATAAAGAAATACTTCGAAGAATTTGCAGTGAATGATGTGCGCCATACACGTGGACGCACAATTACCGAAACTGATATTGTTATTCACGCCGGTCAATCTGGTGATTTTTTTCCTCATCACATGGACGAAGAGTGGTGCAAAACGCAGCCGTTTCAAAAACGCATTGCACACGGCACACTCATCTTTACGGTAGCTATTGGTCTTACTGCCGATTTTATTAATGAAGTAAGCATGACCTATGGCTATGAGCGTTTGCGTTTTATTAAACCGGTATTCATTAACGATACCATCAGAGTAACTGTTACCATTAAAGACAAAAAGGATCATAAGAAACCTGAATTTGGTTTAGTGACCGAACTGGTGGAATGTTTTAATCAGCATAACGAACTGGTAATGCTTTGTGAGCATTTGTTATTAGTACATAAAGGAAACAACTGAGAATGGAAAGGGTGATACTGAATGGCATTACTTGGGGACACAGCAGGGGCATTACTCCGCTGCTGGCCGTTTCGCAACGTTACAGCGAACTGCATCCTGAAGTGGAGATTCGCTGGAAAAAGCGAACACTCCAGGAGTTTGCTGATTTTCCAATTGAAAAACTGACAACCGATTACGACCTTTTAATTATTGATCATCCATGGGTGGGTTGTGCAGCAGCAACTAATTGTGTGTTGCCGTTGAACCAATATCTGCCTGCTGCATATTTTCAGGATCAGCAAAATAATTCTGTAGGAAAATCGCACATCAGTTATAATTATGATTTGCAGCAGTGGGCATTGGCTATTGATGCTGCCACACCTGTTGCCAGCTATCGTAAAGATCTGCTGAGCAGCATACCGCAAACATGGGATGATGTTCTTGCATTGGCCAAAGAAGGAAAAGTTGCTGTGCCTGCCATTCCGATTGATCTGCTCATGAATTTTTACAGCTTCTGTATTGCACATGGCAAAGAACCATTTCAATCGGAGGAAGAAGTGATTGATGCTGAAACAGGCATCAAGGCCATTGAAACCATGAAGCAGTTGTACAGCCTGGTTGATAAAAAAATGTTCACTTGCAACCCCATTGCTGTGGCAGAGTTAATGAGCAGCAGTGACAATTATTTGTATTGTCCGTTTGCTTATGGTTATTCAAACTATGCAAGAAACGGTTATGCAAAACATGTGCTGCATTATACAGATGTGGTGAGTTTTGGCACACAAAAATTAAGAACAACACTGGGCGGAACAGGTATTGCTGTATCTGCATTCAGTAAGCATAAAGAAGCGGCGGTTGATTTTGCACGGATGATCGTTGATGGTGAATGCCAGCGTACAATGTATGTGCAAAACGGAGGACAGCCCGGTCATCGTTCGGCTTGGACAGATGCAGAAGCAAACAGCATCACCAATAACTATTTCACCAATACATTGCCTGTGCTCGACAACAGTTATGTTCGTCCCCGCTATAACGGTTATTTGTTTTTCCAGGATCATGCAGGCGAACCGCTGCAGCAATGTTTACGCAATAATGGCGATCCGCAAACGGTATTACAGGAAATGAATAAACTGTACCATCAATCACTACTCAAAAAAACAGCAGCAGTAATATGACGATGTTGCCATTACAAGGAATTATTGTGCTGGAATTTTGCCAGTATCTATCAGGGCCGTCGGCTTCATTACGACTGGCCGATCTTGGTGCAAGAGTGATCAAGATCGAACGTCCAAAAACAGGTGATGCCGGAAGGAAACTGGCCATCAAGGATATGTGGGTTGATGATAATTCATTATTGTTTCACACCATTAACCGCAACAAAGAAAGTTTTACTGCCGATCTGAAAAACGAAGATGATAAAGCTGTGCTGTATAAGCTTATTCAGAAAGCAGATGTACTCATTCACAATTTCCGTCCTGATGTAATGGGAAAGAATGGGCTTGATTATGCTACTGTACAACAACTGAACCCAAGATTGGTGTATGCAGAAATATCGGGTTACGGCAAGAAGGGTCCCTGGAAAAACAAACCCGGACAGGATCTGTTGCTGCAATCAATGTCGGGCCTTGCATATACAACCGGCAATGGCAGTAACGGCCCTGTGCCGTTTGGTATTTCTATTACAGATATATTGGCAGGTTCGCAATTAGTGCAGGGCGTGTTAGGTGCACTTATCCGCCGTCAAAAAACAAATAAGGGAGCTTTAATTGAAGTGAGCCTGCTGGAATCGATACTCGATTTTCAGTTTGAATTACTCACTACATATTTTGCAAATGATGTGCAGCCAAAACGAAGTGTGGTGGCAAATGGCCAACCATTGTTAGGTGCACCATACGGTATTTATGAAACAGCAAACGGGCATCTTGCATTGGCAATGATGGATATTCATCAGCTGGCAGATACTGTTCAATGCCCAGCTGTTAAAGCATTTGCAAAAGAAGATGCATTTGCAAAACGTGATGAGATCAAACAATTGCTGGCAGATCATCTCAAAGAAAAAGAAACAGCGTATTGGTTAAACTTGTTACAGGAAGCCGGGTTGTGGGCCATGGAGGTAATGAACTGGGACGGTTTAACAAAGCATGATGCATATCGTGTATTGAAAATGGAACAGAACGTTTCAATCAACGAAAAGCAGTTTATCACAACACGATGTCCGATACGTATTGACGGAGAATTGTTACTGTCTGCAAAGCCTGCACCGCAGCTGGGCGAACAGAATGAAGTGATCAGAAGAGAGTTGGTAGCCGGTAGTTGATTGTTTTAGTTATGGGTTAAAGGTTAAACGTTACAAGTGGAGCAGAATCGTTATCCGCTCATTGGAAGGGCGGCAGACAGTTACACAGAGGAATGATAAACAGGGGTGGGTTAATAAATGCATGATGAGTGTGGTTTCATTCACCATTCATAAAGCAGCATAGCATTACCGAACGTAGAAGAGTGCGACGCAACAACAGATGAACAACGCAGGAACGTTGGAAACAAAAACAAAAAATGAAACTATTAGAAGATATATTGGTCATTGATTTCAGCCAGTTCCTTTCGGGACCATCTGCAGCATTGCGGTTGGCCGATATGGGAGCGCAGGTGATCAAAGTGGAGCGCCCGGGCACAGGCGATATTTGCCGTGAGTTATATGTATCTGATGTAATGATTGAAGGTGAATCAACCATCTTTCATGCCATTAACCGCAACAAGCAAAGCTATGCGGCCGATCTCAAGAATCCTGATGATCTCTTCAAAATAAAACAGCTCATTGCAAAGGCCGATGTGGTGATGCATAATTTCCGTCCCGGAGTAATGAAACGCATCGGGCTTGATTACGAAACAGTGAAGCAGATAAAACCAGATGTGATCTATGCTGAGATAAGTGGTTATGGCAGCGAAGGCCCTTGGAAAAATTTACCGGGTCAGGATCTGCTGTTGCAATCAGTGTCGGGGTTGGCATGGCTGAGTAATAATATTCATGAAAGTCCTACACCAATGGGTGTGGCAGTAGTGGATATTATGGCGGGAACACATGTTGCACAGGGTATTCTTGCGTCACTTTTTCGCAAAGGGCAAACAGGCGAAGGAGCGTTGGTGCAGGTGAGTATGCTGGAAAGTATTCTTGATTTCCAGTTTGAAGTGTTAACCTGTTATTATAATGATGGAAAACAATTACCGGTACGTGGTGCAGTAAACAGTGCCCACGCTTATATTGCAGCGCCTTACGGCCTGTATAAAACAAATGATGATTACATTGCGCTGGCAATGACCAATATTCCCACGCTGGCAGCGTTGTTGCAATGTGAACCATTGAAACAATTTACCGACAGTAACGATTGGTTTGCAAAGCGGGATGAGATCAAAAGTATTTTAGCACAGCACCTTGCCACGCAATCAGTACAGTACTGGCTGAGTGTACTGGAAAAAGCGGATGTATGGTGCGCCCCGGTAATGAATTACGATGCATTGGTGAAGCAGGAGGGGTACCGCCTGCTGGAAATGGAAATAAAAGTGCAAACGGGCAACGGACTTACAGTCAGCACTACACGATGCCCCATACGGGTTGATGGTGAAGTGCAGTTATCGGGCAAAGGTGCACCTGCTTTGGGCGAGCATAACAATCAGATTGAACAACAGTTTGGTTTAAACACTCACCTGCAGGATGTAAGTAAATAACCCTTGCCGATGATACAGAAGATTGCAGATACACATGTTCATATATGGGATTTTAACCGTGCTGAATATGCATGGTTGAAAAACAATACCAGCATTCTCAACCGCACGTATTCAATTGAAGAGCTGGAGAACGAACGTGTTGATTCAGGTATTACAACAGGCATCCTGGTTCAGGCGGCCAATAATTTTGAGGATACAGACTGGATGTTACATGTGGCAGTAAACAGCACATGGATTGCGGGTATTGTAGGATGGCTTCCTTTAACTGATCCTGATGCTACATTAAAAGCACTGCAAAAAAAATACGGGAAAGAAAAATATTTCAAAGGCGTTCGTCATTTGATACATGATGAGCCTGATCCATATTGGTTGTTGCAGCCTGCTGTGATCAACAGTATGCATATACTTGCTGATCATAATATCCCTTATGATGTAGTGGGTGTTTTGCCGGAGCATATAGAAGCTGCACTGGAGGTAGCAAACAAAGTTCCTGATCTGAAAATGGTGTTCGATCATTTAAATCAGCCACCTGTTGCAACAAAAGAACAATTTGGAAGATGGGGTGAGCTGATGAAAGAAGCAGCACAGCATAAAAATTTTTATGCAAAGATCTCCGGCCTCGGCACAACAGCACAACGTGGCGATGAATGGACCGGGGAAGATATAAAACCATATATAGCATTTGCTATTGATCAGTTTGGAACCGATCGTTGTTTTATTGGCGGCGATTGGCCGGTATCATTGCTGGCAGGTTCTTACAGCAACACCTTGAAAAATTACAAAGATGTTATTCATGAATTGGTAGATACAGCAGCAGCGGAAAAAATATTTTATTCCAATGCTGCAAACTTTTATTCCTTTTAAATCATCTGCGTAAGAACATGGAAGTTATTAACGGAGTTTTGTTTCATGCTGTGGGTGCTTCAAGCGCATCGCTCTGCTACACACCGCAAAAAAAAGTAAAAGGCTGGAGCTGGCAAACCTATTGGCTGGCGCAGGCAGCGGTGTGCTGGTTCATCTTGCCATTGGTAATTGCTTACTTAACCATTCCTCAATTAACAACAGTATTAAAAGAAGCTCCTGCCAGTGCCATGCAGCGTAGCTTTTTATTGGGCATTGCTTATGGTGTGGGTGGTACTGCATTTGGTATTGCCATCCGTTATGTAGGATTTTCATTAACCTATGCCATATCAGTTGGTATCAGTTGTGTGTTGGGCACATTGTTGCCACCATTGGTTGCCGGCACACTTGGCGAGGTATTATC
>JAACZX010000251.1 GCA_009996555.1 Chitinophagaceae bacterium
GGTCAGGTAATGCGTAATGATCGTGATGATCCTACCGACCTGAAAAATTTATTTGTTCGCAATGCTGCCGGGCAAATGATCTCTGTTGATCAGTTTGTTTCGTTTGAAGAAGAAACCACACCTCCCACATTGTATCATTTTAACCGGTATAAATCAGCAACAATCAGTGCAGGTCTTGCACCCGGCAAAACAATTGGTGATGGTATAAAAGAAATGGAAGCGATTAAAGACAGGTTGCTCGACGAATCGTTTAACACTGCACTTTCCGGCAACTCACGTGACTTTGCTGAAAGCAGTGGTAACACGTTGTTTGCATTTGGGCTTGCAGTTATACTCATCTTCCTGGTATTGGCAGCACAGTTCGAAAGCTTTATTGATCCCATCATTATCATTACAACGTTATTCCTTGCCATTCCGGGAGCACTTCTTTCGCTTTGGTTATTCAATCAAACCTTCAATATCTTCTCACAAATCGGGATGATTATGTTGGTGGGGCTTGTAACCAAGAATGGTATCCTGATTGTAGAATTTGCCAATCAGAAAAAACATGCAGGTATGTTAAAGAAACCTGCAGTAATTGAAGCGGCCACGATGCGTTTGCGTCCGATCTTGATGACCAGCCTTGCAATGGCATTGGGTGCATTGCCACTGGCATTATCATTAGGTGCAGCTTCAACCAGCCGTATTCCCTTAGGTATAGTAATTGTGGGAGGTATCATGTTCTCGTTGATCCTTACATTGTTTGTGATCCCGGCCATGTATTCGTACCTCTCATCGAAAAAAATTAAAGTGCATGAAGAAGAAACTGAAACTGTTATTAGCAATCTGTCTGATTAACAGCGTTGCCCTGGCACAGGTTCCATCGAAACTTACAATTGATGAAGCCATACGCATCGCTGTTGAAAAGAATTTTGATGTGGAGATCGAACGTAATGCACAAGAGATCGGCGCCATCAATAATCACTGGGGAACTGCAGGTGTTTTTCCAAATGTAAGCGCCTCTTCCACCGTCAGCATTGCATCAAACAATCTTGAGCAACAACTGACCAATGGCACCACCATTAAACGTAATGGAGCCATCCTCCGTAATCTCAATGCAGGCCTTGCAGTAAGCTGGCGTGTGTTTGATGGTATGCGCATGTTTGCTACCAAACGCCGTTTGGAAGAACTGGAAAAAATTGGTGAACTCAGTTTTCGCAGTCAGGTAAACACCACTGTGTTCAATGTAATTGCTGCGTATTATCAAATAGTACAACTCAACCAGCAAAAGAAAGCATTGCAGGCAACCATTAAATTTTTTGAAGAACGCAAGCAAATTGCTGAAAGCCGTTTTACCATTGGTACTGCACCCAAGACAGATTTTCTGCAGGCAGAAGTTGATCTCAATCAACAGAAAGGAAACTTGTTAGCTGTTGAAAACAGCATCCGCATTGCCAAAGCAGATTTTAATAATCTGCTTGCACGCAATCCTGAAACAGCATTTGATGTGATGGATATTATTGAACCCGATGCTTCATTAACTTATGCAGCATTGGTACAAAAAGCACAAACCGACAACTATGATCTGCTGCTTGCACAAAGCAACCTTTCTGTTTTGGTGCAGCAAAAAAGAGAAGTGATTTCGCAACGGCTGCCTTCCGTTACATTGAACGGAAACTTTAACCTTGCGCAAAGCCGCAACGATGCAGGCTTTACACTCTTTAACCGCAACCTTGGTCCCAATGGAAATGTCGGTATAGCTATTCCTATTTTCCAGGGAGGAAACATCAGGAGACAGGAACGTGTAGCTGATATCAATATTAAAAACCAGGAAGTGATCATCGATCGCTTAAAAAACCAGGTGTACACCAATTTGCTGAATGCATATTCCAACTTTCAAAACGCATTGAACCTTGTTAAGCTGGAAAAGAGTACACTTGCTTTGATTGAAGAAAACAATCTCATTGCGACTGAACGTTTCCGTAAGCTGGCAATTACTTCATTGGAATTGCGTCAGGTGCAAATCGATTACATCAATGGCCAAACACGTTATATCAACTCCCTGTACATGGCAAAACTTGCCGAAGCGGAGATGAAGTTACTGGCCGGAGATTTGAATAAGTTGTAACCCCTCTTCGTCAGACGCCCTCGTCGGGACGAGTTAAAATAATTTATTGTTCGACAAGGACGTCTGACAATAAGCCGCTGATTATAACATCAGCGGCTTTCTTTTTTTACTGCCCGTTGTTTTGTTTCTTTGCAGCAAATCTTTTTATGGCTACTCCAATCATTGGTATTATTATGGGCAGCGACAGCGACTTACCTGTTATGCAACCCGCTGCAGACATCTTAAAAGAATTTGGTATCGATTATGAATTAACGGTTGTATCTGCACACCGCACACCATTGCGTATGGTGGAGTATGCACAAAAAGCAAAAGAAAGAGGATTGAAAGTGATCATTGCAGGAGCAGGTGGTGCTGCACATTTGCCGGGTATGGTGGCAAGTGTTACCACATTACCCGTTATTGGTGTACCGGTTAAATCATCCAACTCTATTGATGGTTGGGATTCTGTTCTTTCTATTTTGCAAATGCCCAACGGTGTGCCTGTTGCAACAGTTGCGTTGAATGCTGCAAAAAATGCTGGCATTCTGGCTGCACAAATTATTGGTACTGCCGATGAAACTGTGGCTGCAAAAATTGCTGCTTACAAAACCAATCTCAACGATGAGGTGCTTACCAAAGTTGATAAACTCAAGCAACAGGGCTGGGAAAATAAGTTTGACTAAGCTGCATCATTTCTCCGTATAATAAATTAACTGCCATGAAATCACAATTACATTTATTTGCTGCAGCAGTATTACTAAGCCTGTTGCTCAGCTCCTGTACATTATTCCGCTTTGCTTACTCGCCAACGATCCAGCAGATACCTGCGTTTAAAGAAAAAAATGAATCAAGAGTTGTTGCTTCTGTAGCAAGCACATTAGTTGGTACGGAAAACAGTTACAGTTTGCAGGGTGCTTATGCTGTTAGTGATCATTTTGCATTAACTGCTGCATGGAATGGCTCTTTACGAAGCCAGGATGAATTAACAACCAGCAGCGGTAATAACACAAATACTGAAGTGGTGAAATATAACCGCAGTTCTGCTGAGTTTGGTGCAGGTATCTTCTATCCTATTTCAAAAGATAAGCAGGTGTTTTTTGAACTGTATGGAGGTTATGGCTTTGGTACAAATGATATTACAGATAATATTATCAGCAACAGTGGCTCAACCGGTTTTCATAACAGCAAGACGAACAGGTTTTATTTTCAACCTTCCATCAGCTTTCATCCGGGAAATAATTTTACCATTACACCGGCATTGCGTTTTACTTCTATTGGTTATACAGGTATTAAAACCAATTACGATAATAATGAACTAGAATCGTATCAGCTGCTTGATATAGCACGTAAGCGCTTGCTCTTTGTTGAACCTGCATTAATGACCAGCTTTGGTTTTGAAAGCGCTCCCTGGTTTCGCATACAGGCACAAATAAACGGATCAATGCTCACAGGCAGCAGCAATACAAACTACCGCAGCAATTATTTCAGCGTCGGGTTCCAGTTCGACCCCGTTAAAGCAATAAAGAAGAAATAACTAAAAGGATAATACTACAAACTCCTGTTCAAGGGAAAGAGAATATTGATACAATGCATCAATTATACTCTTTCCTTTTTTTGCATAGAAGGGTAAAAAACTCTCTTTGCGTTCCTGCAATCCATTGCCGGGAAAGAGCTGTTGTTTTATGGTTTGTATCTGCCGTTGCTCATCGGCATACTTTCGTTTTTCTGCACGGATAATTTTTTTCTCCAGTTCCTGTAGCCGATAGACC
>JAACZX010000624.1 GCA_009996555.1 Chitinophagaceae bacterium
ATTTCACTGCAAAAAAATAATGGAAAATCAGTTGTGTCTGCAAAGGTGGACAATATCCCTGCGGCATTTATAGATCTGTAAGTTGATGATATATCTGTAAAAAAAAGTACATCCCGATAGTTGCCGGGATATATCAACCGGCACGAATAATTTTTAGAGATATACATGTGACCCAAGACATTAAAATTGAATACATGAAAAAAAGTATTGGATTTATTTTTTTACTGCTCGCCCAATTTATGCAGGCACAGGTAACACAGGTTGATGCAGGATTGAAATTATGGTATAGTAAACCAGCAGGCATTTGGGAAGAAGCATTGCCTCTTGGAAATGCGAAAACAGGTGCAATGGTTTTCGGCGGTGTAAAAAAAGAACGATTTCAGTTAAATGATAATACACTGTGGTCTGGTTATCCCATTGCCGGTAATACAGAAAACGGCGTAGAAGTATTACAAGAAGTTAGAAAATTGATTTTTGCGCAACAGTACGACAGTGCTGCTGTTGTCTGGAAAAAAATGCACGGCCCTTACTCTGCAAGATATTTGCCATTGGCTGACTTGTGGATTGAGCACAATTTTTCTGACACAACTGCAGGTTCTTACTATCGTGATCTTGACTTATCTACTGCTACTGCAACTGTAAAGTTTAAAGTGAATGGCGTAAACTATCAACGTGAAACATTCGTCAGTCATCCGGATAAGATCATGATGATTCGTTTAACAGCAGATAAACCCGGTGCCATCAGCTTTACCACTTCGTTAAGCAGTAAATTAAGATTTCAAACAACAGCTTCTTCCAATACAAGTCTTGTATTAAAAGGCAAAGCGCCCATGTTTGTTGCTAATCGTGAAGCAGAACCACAGCAAGTGCTGTATGATGATGTAGAAGGAATGAATTTTGAAGTGCATGTAAAAGTAGTTGCAGAAGGAGGAACAACAAAACAGCAGGATGGAAAGATCATCATCAGCAAAGCAACTGCTGTTACTATTTATCTTTCTGAAGCAACAAGCTTTAACGGGTTTAATAAATCGCCCGGCAAAGAAGGAAAAGATCCGTCTGTTGAAGCAAAAGCAAACATGAAGAAAGCATTGCTGAAATCATACGCACAAATCAGGCGTACGCATATCAGCGATTATCAATCATTGTTTAACAGAGTGAAGCTGAACCTCGGAACAAGTGATGCCGCTACATTAAAGTTACCAACAGATGAACGGTTAAAACAATATGCAGCAAAACCCTACGATTACCATTTGCAGGTATTGTATTACCAGTTTGGCCGTTATCTTATGATTGCGTCATCACGCCCCGGTTCAAGACCAACAAATCTGCAGGGCATCTGGAACGATCATGTACAACCACCATGGGGCAGTAACTACACAACGAATATTAATACAGAGATGAATTACTGGCTGGCTGAAAATACAAATCTGTCGGAATGCCATCAGCCTTTGTTTGATTTCATGAAAGAGCTTGCAGTAAATGGTGCTGTTACAGCAAAAACAAATTATAATATCCAGGAAGGCTGGACAACACATCACAACTCCGACCTGTGGGCAAAAACATCACCGCCCGGCGGCACATGGAATGATCCGAGAGCAATGCCACGCTGGAGCTGTTGGCCAATGGCTGCAGGCTGGTTTAGTACACACATGTGGGAACGTTATTTATTTACTGGTGATGTAACGTTCTTAAGAAAAGAAGCCTATCCTTTAATGAAAGGTGCTGCACAGTTTTTATTGCATTGGCTGGTGGAAGATCCCAAGTCCGGGTTTCTTGTAACAAATCCATCTACCTCTCCTGAAAACACCATCAAGATCAGCGGAAAGGAATACCAGCTGTCGATGGCGAGCACCATGGACATGTCCATCATCCGAGAGTTATTTACTGCTGTAATCAAGTCGTCTTCTGTTTTAAATATCGATCGTGAATTCAGAAACAAACTGATCAAAGCAAAAGAGAAATTATATCCTTATCATATTGGCCAGTATGGACAATTGCAGGAATGGTTTAACGATTGGGATGATCCGAAAGATAAACATCGTCACCTTTCACACCTGTTTGGTTTATATCCCGGCAGCCAGATCAATCCGTCAACAACTCCGGAGCTTGCAGCAGCAGCAAAACAATCGCTGTTCCATCGTGGTGATGTGAGCACAGGCTGGAGTATGGCGTGGAAAATTAATTGGTGGGCACGTTTACAGGATGGTGATCATGCATACAAAATTTTAAGTGATGCCTTTACATACATCAACCCGAAAGAAGCAAGAGAAACAATGGGCGGCGGCGGAACTTATCCCAACTTATTTGATGCTCACCCACCTTTCCAGATTGATGGAAACTTTGGTGCAACCGCAGGTATTACAGAAATGTTATTGCAAAGTCATAATGGTGAATTGACTTTACTGCCGGCCCTTCCAACAGCATGGAAAACAGGATCAGTAAAGGGAATTAAAGCAAGAGGAAATTTTACAGTAACAATCAATTGGAACGAGGGGAAATTGACGCAGGGAAAAATCTACTCAGGCAATGGAGGTGTTTGCAGAATAAGTTCTTTGCAACCGGTTAAAGTAGTTGAAGTAAAATCGAAAGCTGCAATAGGAGATAACAGTAATGGGCTGAATACAATGTATGGCCAACCTGTTTTTAAAAAGAATGAAACTGCAACAATGGTAGAATTGAATATTGCAAAAAGATATGTGATTGATTTTATGACTGAAAAAGGGAAAACGTATACAATCATACCTCTTTAAATATGTACACATGAAGTTGCCGGTAAAAATAGTCTTGCTGTATGCAGTTGTGATTACAACAGCTTGTGCAAAAGTGACAGCGCAGGATGAATTGTATGTGAAGCGTTATAATCCTGTTCTTACCTCAGCACCCAAAATGGTTCCTGCTGCTAAAACACCAGATGGTGCCCTTGCCGGCAATGGAGATATTGGAATTACTTTAGGAGGTAAAGCAGATGAACTGACTTTTTATATTGGTAAAAATGATTTTTGGAGAGCTTATCCTGTATATCCGGGAGGAGGTATTGCGCACCCCGGTGGTTTAACGTTTGCAATCAAAGATTTAAAAGATGCAACATATAACGTAGAACAGGTTATGGATAAAGCATCAATTAAAGGAACGTTTAGTAAAAATGATTTGCTTGTATCAATGAATGCCTGGGTGGCTGCAACAGGAAATGTATTTGTTACTGAAGTAACGGCAAATAAATCCTGCGAAATTGATTTGAGGCTATGGTCACGTTTGGGCAATACTTCTAACAATGATTCTGGCTTACAGAAAAATATTTTCTGGGTCACTCGTTCTTTTGAAAATACGCACTTGCTCGAATGGCCTGCCCATGTAGCAATGGCAATGAAAGTAATTGACGGTACTGTTTCAAATAAACAAACTGTTCAACTGACGGCGGGCAAAAAAGTAACGATTGCTGTAACGGTTTACACAAACTTTGATAAGCCAGACTGGAAAGAGTATGCAGTCAATGAAGCAGAGTTGTTATCAAACGATAAAATTGAACAGCTTCGAACTGCACATGAGTTGTGGTGGAAACAGTTCTGGTCGCTTTCCAATGTTCGGATCAATGATCCGTTTCTGGAAAAGTATTATTATGCCTCACAATATCTTTTTGCGTCAAGCACAAGAGCCGGCAAGTTTGCACCGGGGTTGTGGGGCGTATACATCACACGTGATTCAACAGCATGGGGTGGCGATTATCATTTGAACTATAATTATCAGGCACCTTATTGGGCATCTTATTCTTCAAATCATATTAGCCTCACAGAGAATTTTGATCAGCCTGTTCTTGACTATATGGCGAAGGGAAAGCTGCATGCCC
>JAACZX010000252.1 GCA_009996555.1 Chitinophagaceae bacterium
TGGCTGCTGAACTGAAACCAAGCCTTGCAAAAGATGCTGTTGAAGAAATTTATTTCTATGGTACAGGTTGCAGCAGCGAGCACAACATCAAAAGTGTGAATAAAGCGCTGAAAGCTGTGTTTCCCACTGCAAAAAAGATTAAAGTAGATCATGATATGATGGGTGCAGCCAAAGCACTCTGCGGGCATGAAAAAGGAGTGGCCTGTATCCTTGGCACTGGTTCCAATTCATGCTATTTCAACGGAAAAAAGATCATGAAAAACAGCCCGGGTCTTGGTTATGTGCTGGGCGATGAAGGAAGTGGTGCTTATCTTGGCCGCAAAGTGATCCAGCATTTCCTATACAATACATTTGATGAAGACCTGCACGCAAGGTTTATTGCAAAATACCAGACCAACCGTGTAGAGATCCTCGACAATGTTTACCGCCAGCCCCTGCCAAACAAGTACATGGCATCGTTTGCCTTGTTTCTTGCCGAGAACAGGGGGCATTATATGGTCGAAAATATTATTGAAGATTCGTTCAATGATTTCTTCTTTAATCACCTGTATAAATTCCGTGAAAGCTGGCTTTATCCCATTCATTTTACGGGAGGCGTAGCATACGCATTCAGGGATGTGTTAACCGCCATGTGCCACACGTATGAACTGCAGTGCGGCCGTATTCTCAAAAACCCGATGGAAGGATTAATCGATTATCATAGCTAACTTTGCACTATGCCGGAACAATTTGTAAGAATTACAGAACAGGAATCGCATTATCATCATCTTGAAAATATGAGTGTGGCAGAGTTGCTGCACAACATCAATAAGGAAGACAGTGTTGTACCTGCAGCCGTTGAAAAAGCCATTCCCCAAATAGAGCCTCTTGTTACCATTATTTCTGAAAAAATGCTCATGGGCGGCCGCCTGTTTTACATTGGAGCAGGCACCAGCGGGCGTTTGGGTATTGTAGATGCCAGCGAATGCCCGCCAACTTACGGTGTTCCCTATGGTTTGGTGATAGGCATTATTGCCGGTGGCGAAAAAGCAATTACCAACGCTGTTGAATTTGCAGAAGATAATAAAGAACAAGGCTGGGCCGACCTTTCGGCCTACAACGTATCTGATAAAGATGTTGTAATAGGTATTGCCGCCAGCGGTACCACACCTTATGTTATTGGCGCATTGGAAGAATGCCGCAAACGCAATATCATAACCGGCAGCATCAGTTGTAATCCCAATTCCCCCGTTTCTCAAGCTGCAGATTATCCCATTGAAGTAATAGTTGGGCCTGAATTTGTTACCGGCAGCACCCGCATGAAAAGCGGAACTGCACAAAAGCTGGTACTGAATATGATCTCAACTTCCGTTATGATCCAGCTGGGCAGGGTAGAAGACAACCGTATGGTGAACATGCAATTAAGCAATGAAAAACTGGTTGACCGTGGTGTAAAAATGTTGATGATACGCAGCGGGCTCACCAGTTATGATGAAGCAAAAGACCTGTTGCTTACACACGGCACAGTGCGAAAAGCACTCACTTCAATTGGACAATAACCAACTGGCAATCGGCAATAATCAATTGGCAAAAGACAATCCATTATTTTTTCTTTGCTTATTGTCCGTTACCCATTGCCTGTTTCTTTCCCGTTCATAAAAATGTATCTGTGCAGCATTGGAATTGCTGATAATAGGTTGTAACTTTTATAGTCTATTTCGCAAACACCATAAAACTGCACATTATGAAAGAGAAAATTTTACTCGCAGCTTTCCTGCTATCCTCCTGCACCATTTTCGCTCAAAAGTCTTCATTTATTTATGCTGTCAGTTCACCGGAAAACCAGGTAAACTGGGTGAACATTCAAATGATGAACAGCAGGCAGGGCGACCTTGTGCAAACAGTTTTCGATCCTTCAAAACAACATGCCGGAATAACGGATGTACTTACAGCAAGGCAAACCGGCAGCTGGCCCACGGCTACATCTGTTGCTGCTGCAGCATTAGATGGTTCAAGCCTTCGCATGTTCTTTATACCCATGCGCATTCCTGAATTAAGATGGGCTGATCTGCGTGACCCATCTTCACCAAAGTTCTTTTCGCTTGCTTCTCCTGTATTAAGTTCATTAAACATGAACGATCCTGCAAATCATATTACCCGTATGGTTATTGCAAAAGACGGTTATGGTTATGCTGCAACCAACGATGGAAATCATCTTTTCCGTTTCAGTACTGGCAAAAAGCCTGACATTGTTGATCTTGGCAATATTGTAGATGCGTCATCTAACGGAGCTGTTTCTGTACACAGCCAGTGCAGCAGTTGGGGTGGCGATATGGTGGCCGGTACAGATGGGTTACTTTATCTCATCACACAAAGAAAATTTGTGTACAGTATTGATCCTGCAACACGCATGGCAACACATATAGGTGTTATAACAGGTTTGCCTGAAAACTTTACGGTAAATGGAGCCGCTGCCGATGGCGAAGGCAGGGTATTGATCAGTTGCAGTACCGGCAACCTGCCTTACTACTATGTTGACCTTACTTCGTTTAAAGCCGATGTTGCATTTGGTACAGATAAACGCATCAATGCTTCTGATCTTGCCAGTGGTAACCTTGCATCACGTGCTGCTGTTAACAATGGACAATATGTAACCGGTCGCTCACCTTTTGATCATGCCGTTCAGAAAATAGGTATGTATCCAAATCCGGTAACAGAACGTAAGTTTCAATTAAGTTTTGAAGGAACGGAAAAAGGCATACACAACATACAGGTGCTGGATATGTCGGGAAAAATATTGCTGAACAAGATCATCAACATCAGCGGTCCCGGACAGTTTGAAACCGTTGACCTCGACAAACAGCTGAGCAAGGGCATGTACTTTGTAAAAGTGCTCAACAGCGAATCAAAATCAGTTTATACATCAAAATTTGTACTTCAGTAATCAATAAGATTTACTGCAAACGTATTTCTCCTTTTTGTGGTGTTTTTTCTATAACAGGCTGCTCACTCATGTTGCATATTAATGCATTTAATGAACCGGGCGGCCTGTTAGTATTTGTTTAGTGCTACACAATGCATCATTGCATCGCTAATTTTTTTTATTACTAACGCTTGTTGCATGAAATGGAGTAATTAACTTCACTGCTCAATGAAACAGACAGTTGTACATATCTCTTCCACATCCGTAGCTGCTACAGCTATTGGTACAACTACGTTTACAACTACGATCCGCTAAGCGGATTGTACACTATTATATTACCCCCGGGGCATATTGCTGCAAACAGAAACTCTACTGATTATTTAACGTTTATCTTATATGTTGGTTTTAAAATTTGGCGGCACTTCAATGGGAAGTGCAGAAGCGATCAAACAGGTTACAGACATTGTAAAACAGAAACTTCAACACGAATCATTGTTCCTGGTGGTAAGTGCCATGAGTGGCACAACCGATCTTTTGCTCAGCTGTGGTTCAAAAGCTGCAAACGATGATGAATCGTATAAAGAAATACTGAAACAGATTGAAACAAGACATCTCGAAACAGTGAAAGCACTCATACCCGTGCAGCAACAAAGCAGTGTACTGAGTATGGTGAAGAAATACTGCAACGAAATTGAAGATATCTGCAATGGTATTTACCTGCTCAACGAATCTTCACTCCGCACAAAAGATAAACTGGTGAGTTATGGTGAACTGTTGTCATCAACCATCATCAGTGCTGCATTTAATGCAAACGGAACAATAGCTGTGTGGAAAGATGCAAGAGAACTTCTCCGCACCAATTCAAACTTCAGTAATGCTGCTGTTGACTTTGCTGCAACCAATGAACAGATCAAACAGTTTGTACAC
>JAACZX010000253.1 GCA_009996555.1 Chitinophagaceae bacterium
TCGGCACCTGCGGTTGTGCAAAAACAGGTACATTGTAAAGAATAAAGAACGAAAGAAAAACCAGTATCAATCTCATGCCCATGGCGATGTTACAGGCATAAAAATAAAGAGAAACTGCCAACCTTTCTTTTTAACTGAGCGAAGCCGCAGTTTGTGAGCGGTTTATTTTTTTATTCCCTTGCATTTAGATCGTCAAATGATTAATTTGTATTGCTTACTTTCTTTGATCCTTACTCCATTAATACTTTTAGCTGCCAGAAACCTGAAACGTCTTCGCAAATAATTTGCTTACCGGTTGTATTATTTAAAACCTTAAAACAAAAAGAGATGAAAGACAAAACGCAAGAACCGGTTTCAGCACGCCGGGAGTTTTTAGGTGCTGTTGCTGCAGGAGCTGCAGCGTTGGGGTTAGCGTCGTTGCCCATTGGTGCACAAGCTAAAGAATTGCTCACCGGAAACACAGTAGCCGATGAAAACAATCCCGAAGAATGGTTCAAGCAGATCAAAGGAAAACACAGAATGGTGTTTGATGCCACACAGCCGCATGAACTTTTTCCATTTGCATGGCCCAAAGTTTTTTTAATGACCAATGAGGTTACAGGCACGGCTCCGAAAGACTGCAGCGTAGTGGTGGTGCTGCGGCACACAGCACTTGGTTATGCAATGGAAGATAAACTTTGGGAGAAATATAAGCTTGGTGAAATTTTTAAAGCAAATGATCCAAAAACAGGCAAGCCTGCAACCCGTAATCCCTTCTGGCAACCCAAAGCTGATGATTTTGTAATTCCCGGTATTGGAGCGGTACCATTAGGCATTAATGATCTGCAAAAAGAAGGTGTAATGTTTTGCTATTGCCAGGCAGCATTTACAGTGTACTCAACTGTGGCAGCAAAAATGATGAACATGGATGTGGAAGCGCTGCGTAAAGAATGGCAGGCTGGCATACTGCCTGGTATACAACCTGTACCTTCAGGCGTGTGGGCATTAGGCCGGGCACAAGAGCATGGTTGTGGTTATATTTTCGCCGGATAGAAATTCAGGCGGTTAAATAAAAAAATCCTCTTCAAGTGAAGAGGATTTTTATTGCAGAAAATTTATGCGGTTTGTTTCTTTCTGAACTTTCCAAGCATGATCAGTATATAGGAAACAACAAGAAACGCAAGTGTTACATACACAGCATTGGTAAATGCCTTTGCGTAACCAAGCTTACTTACATCAATAAAAAAATATGGATAGAAATCGCTGAACGATCCACGGATCATGACATAGATAAGATAAAAGAGTGGGTACAGCATCCATGCCACGGGTTCTTTCCAGTTGATGTTTTGTGCGGAAGCGTAAACAAACCAATAGATGATTGTGAACAAAGGAGTAACAGAATGTAACAGGTTGTCTGCAAGGAGTTGCAAGCCCTGTGGTTGCCATAACGAACGCAGCACAAGGTTGTATACCAGTCCTACGATGAGGATATAAACGGTTACTGCGGTTAATCGGCCGGGGTTGTTGAAGAAGTGAAATGCTTTTCCTTTTTGCCAGGTAAGCGAAGTAAAACAAACAGCTACAATAATGTTGGTAAGTATGGTAAAATAACTGAAGAAGCGGATTAATGCTTCGCTCACAACAGTTGTGCGGTTAATAATCTGGAGATACAATTGCAGAATAACGGCAAACCAGGCAATGGCAGCAATGCCGATCTGAATAAAGCGTTTAGTTTGGTTAGGCATGGGTTGATGTTGTAGCTTAAAGATAATGATCAAAAAACAAAAACCCGTTTCAATTGAAACGGGTTTTGCTTGCAGCTTGCAGCGAATAGCTTGCGGCTGTATTAATAACGGTATGCTTCAGGCTTGAACGGACCTTCTTTTGAAATACCGAGGTATTCAGATTGAACAGTGGTCAATTCATCGAGCTCAACACCAATTTTTGCAAGGTGAAGACGTGCAACTTTTTCATCAAGATGCTTCGGCAATACGTACACATTGTTGTCGTATTTGCTGTTGTTCAACCAAAGTTCAATTTGTGCCAATGTTTGATTGCTGAACGAATTACTCATCACAAATGATGGGTGACCGGTAGCACAACCAAGATTTACCAAACGACCTTCAGCCAACAGGATGATGTCTTTTCCATCAACATTGTAAATATCAACCTGTGGTTTCACTGTATCTTTTGTGTTGCCATAGTTATCATTTAACCATGCAACATCAATTTCAATATCGAAGTGGCCAATGTTACAAACAATTGCTTTGTCCTTCATTAATTTGAAGTGTTCGCCGGTGATCAGATCACGACAGCCAGAAGCAGTAACAATAATGTCAGCTTCTTTCACTGCATCTTTCATTTTCTTTACTTCAAAACCATCCATTGCTGCCTGTAATGCGCAGATAGGATCAATTTCTGTAACAATCACACGGCAACCGGCACCTGCTAATGAAGCTGCCGAACCTTTACCCACATCGCCATAACCACCAACAACAGCAATTTTACCTGCGAGCATAACGTCAGTTGCACGACGGATAGAATCAACCAAAGATTCTTTACAACCGTATTTGTTATCGAATTTAGATTTAGTAACGCTGTCGTTCACGTTGATAGCTGGCATTGGTAAAGTGCCTTTTGTTACACGCTCGTACAAGCGGTGAACACCAGTAGTTGTTTCTTCACTGATACCTTTAATGCCAGCGATCAGTTCAGTATAGTTATCCAATACCATGTTGGTTAAATCACCACCATCATCAAGGATCATGTTCAACGGACGGTCAGCACCACCAAAGAACAATGTTTGTTCAATACACCAATCAGCTTCTGCTTGTGTTTGACCTTTCCATGCATATACACCAATACCTGCAGCAGCAATTGCAGCAGCAGCATGATCTTGTGTAGAGAAGATATTGCAAGAGCTCCATTTCACTTCAGCACCCAAAGCAACCAGTGTTTCAATTAACACAGCAGTCTGGATGGTCATGTGTAAACAACCGGCAATACGTGCGCCTTTCAATGGTTGTTGTGCACCGTATTCTGCACGGATCGACATTAAGCCCGGCATTTCTGCTTCAGCTAAACGAATTTCTTTACGACCCCATTCAGCGAGGCTGATATCGGCCACCTTGTATTTCAGATCGAAATCAATAGTGCTTCTTGTAAGAGTTGACATGTTGTAAATATTTTAGATAGCAAAGGTAGTTTTTCAGGAGAAAATAATACGAATGTGAATAAATTCAGGAAATCATTCTAAATTGGGGATAGATAAAAGAACAAAAACCTGTTTACCCATGGCAAAAGCGACTAAAACAGAACAAATCACTAAAGAACCCGTTACGCTGGATAAAACCGACCTCAGTATTATTCGCCTGCTGCAGCAAAATGCACGGATGACGGTGAAGGAAATTGCTGACAAGGTTCACCTGAGCACCACACCCGTTCATGAACGTATCAAATGGCTCGAAAGAAGTGGTGTGATCAAACAATACGCAGCGCTCATCGATCATGCAAAAGTAAAAAAAGGATTGATGGTGATCTGTTATGTGTCGCTAAAAGAACACAGCAAAAATGCAGGCACGAAATTTATTAAACATATTAACGAGTTGCCGGAAGTGATCGAATGCTATAATATTTCCGGTGAGTTTGATTTTATGTTGAAAGTGGTGGCGGAAAATATGGATGATTACTATAACTTTCATGTAAACAAACTGAGCCAGAGTGAAAACATGGGCAATGTGCAGAGTGTGTTTGTGATGGGTGTGTTGAAGCAAACGCAGGTGATGGTGTAGAAAGAAGTACGAGGTACGAAGTACGCCCCGTCAGACGTCCTCGTCGGACGGCT
>JAACZX010000254.1 GCA_009996555.1 Chitinophagaceae bacterium
GTTGAAAGGTTGTAACTTATCCTCCTAAATCAACATGCAGATGGATCAGCAAATCATTAATCTTTACGACGAATACACACATAAACCACTCCCCCGCAGTGAGTTTATGAAACGCCTCGCTATTTTAACAGGCAGCACGGCAGCAGCAGTTGCCATTCTTCCTTTTCTTGAAGGAAATTATGCAAAGGCAGCAGTAACACCAAGTGATGACCTGTTTACGGAATACATCAGCTACCCCGCTGTAACAGGTGAAATGAAAGCTTATGTTGCACGTCCGAAAAAAGAAGCAAAGTATGGAACAGTTGTAGTGATACATGAGAACCGTGGATTGAATGCGCATATTGAAGATGTAGCAAGACGTGCAGCTACTGCTGGTTTCCTGGCGATTGCACCAAATGCATTGGCTCCTCTTGGTGGCACTCCTGCCAATGAAGATGAAGCAAGAACATTGTTTACCAAACTGAACCAGGCTGAAACGCAAACCAACTTCATCAATCTCTTCAGCTATCTTAAAACAAGAAAAGACAGTAACGGAAAATTTGGCTGTGTGGGTTTTTGCTGGGGTGGTGGCATGAGTAATACATTGGCAGTAAATGTTCCTGAACTAAAAGCAGCCGTTGCATTTTATGGGCGACAAGCTGCTGTTGCTGATGTACCAAAAATAAAAGCAGCAGTGCAGTTACATTATGCTGCGCTTGATGAACGTATTAATGCAGGTGCCGCAGCTTATGAACAGGCTTTAAAAGACAATAAGATTCCGTATGAACAGTACATGTACCCCGAAGTGAATCATGCATTTCATAACGACACTGCGCCTACACGCTACAATGAAGCTGCTGCAAAACTTGCCTGGCAACGTACGATCGACTTCTTTAAAAAATACTTAGCCTAACCTGCTCCTTAACCATTAAACGCAACAAAAGGAAGTCATTGGCTTCCTTTTTGATTATAAATAATCAAACAACTAATTTCTTCTTAATAGTTTTACGATTGAACATATTAATTTCAAAAGCACTTATTTTGCGCACCTATCAACATCTTATGAATCGACTGATCATTTGCTTCTTCAGCTTTTTTATCTGTATTTCTGTTTCCAACGCACAAGCTCCGCCTAAAAGAGAATTGCGGGCAGCATGGTTATCTACCTTTTTAAACCTCGATTGGCCAAGTACATCAGTACGCACTGTGCAGGAAGTAAAAGATTCTGTTAGTAAGATGCTCGATATGTATCAGCAAACAGGTATTAATGCTATTTACTTCCAGGTAAGAAATGAATGTGATGCCGTTTACCAAAGTGCGTTGGAGCCGTGGAGTGCTTCAGTAACAGGCAAACAAGGCATTGCACCTGCTGCAGGTTTTGATCCGTTACAATTCATGATCGGGGAATGTCGTAAACGTGGCATCGAAATACATGCATGGTTCAATCCCTACCGTGCAGTAAATAATTATAATCTTATCAGCAATTATGCAGCCAATCATATTGCTAAAAGACACCCCGAATGGTTGCTATCGCAAGGCTCGTTGCGCATTCTTAATCCCGGTATTCCTGCTGTAAGAGATTATGTGCTTTCAATTGTAATGGATGTGCTGCGTCGTTATGATATTGACGGCATTCATTACGATGATTATTTTTATCCCTATCCCGGTGCAGGTGGAACAACTGCACGTTTTAATGATGATGCAAGCTTTGCTGCTTATGCAAGAGGTTTCAGTAATCAAAGTGATTGGCGCAGAGATAACATTAACCTTTTGATTCAACGCAGCTACGATAGCATTAAAGCAGTAAAGCCATGGGTGAAGTTTGGCGTATCGCCTTTTGGTATCTGGCGAAACAAAAGCAGCGATGCAACAGGATCGGTAACAAGCGGCTTACAGAGCTACAGCGACATCTATGCTGATACAAAAAAATGGTTAGAGCAAGGATGGGTTGATTATGTTACTCCACAAATCTATTGGAGCATTGGTTTTACTACGGCCGACTATTCTGTACTTATTCCCTGGTGGAACAGTATTGCAAATGGCCGGCATATTTATAGCGGACAGGCAGTTTATAAACTAAATGCAGAATTAGACAATGATGCAAGATGGAACAATCCATCACAGATCAATAACCAGGTAAGGCTTAACAGGAAATACAGCAATGTGTTAGGCAGCACCTTTTTCCGCACCCGTTATTTTGTTATTAACCCTTTACGATTCAGAGATTCACTGGCAGAGCATATATACACTGCACCTGCTTTATTACCAACAATGCCCTGGCGTGATAACACCCCCCCGCAACCTGTAAGTAATGTAGAAGCACAGATCATCAACAATCATGTACAACTCAGCTGGAACAAACCTGCAACCACAACAAATGAACTGGACAAAGTAAGACAGTTTGTGGTTTACCGCTTTAACAACGCAACTGTAAATTTAGAAGATGCAGATGCAATACAGTATGTTACAGCCAATGATCAGGCAACAACATTTATTGACAGCAATCTTGCTCCTGCTGTTTATTATTACGTGGTAACAAGTCTTGATCGTTTCCATAACGAAAGTGCAGCAAGTAATGTAAAAGAAGTTTCGTTCCTGCCGGTAACCATTGCCGTTACACCTCCACCTCCCGTTGAAAAACCAAAACCAGTAGTTGAAAAACCGCAGCCTGAAGTAACAAGCCCTGCGCCAGACATTGAAATGATCGCCAATCCTAACCCGGCAACAGCGTATACGATCATCAACTATACTTTACCTAAACGATCTGCAGTTTTACTCTTTGTACTGGATAGCGATGGAAGAGAAATCATGAAACTGGTAGATGGCATTCAATCAACCGGTAAACAATTGGTGCGCTTTAATACCAGTAACTTGCTTGCAGGTACATATATTGTAAAACTGCAGGTAGATAACTTTGAGAAAACGTTGAAGGTAGTGGTAACAAAGTAGCCGATAGTGGTTAGTAGATAGTAAGTAGTAGTGATCCGTTGTCTGTTGACTTTGGCCTTATCTCCGGTTTTTGTTCTGAAGTTTTAAGTTCTTCAGCAGTTTGCAAATAGGCAATTGCCCATTGCCTATTTGCCATTATCTTACCTTTGCAAAAAAGATTATGGCCGAGGACTTACACATCATACAGGGAACAAAAGAGGAGCAGTACCGTGAACTTCTTCCACAGATCAAAGCATTGCTTGAAGGTGAGCCTGATCTTACTGCCAATCTTGGAAATATCTGTGCAGCACTGAAAGAACAGTTCGGTTGGTTATGGGTTGGCTTTTATATCGTGAAGCCTGCCATTAAATCTGCTGAACCGGAATTAGTGCTCGGAACTTTTCAAGGACCTGTTGCCTGCACACGCATACGCAAAAGCAAAGGTGTTTGCGGCAGCTCATGGGCCGAAGCAAAAACACTCATTGTTCCTGATGTAGAAAAATTTCCCGGTCATATTGCCTGCAGCAGTTTAAGCAAATCCGAAATCGTGGTGCCTGTTATCCGCAACAGTGAAGTTGTTGCTGTGCTGGATGTTGACAGTGTTGAACTGAATACATTTGACGCAACCGATCAGCAATACCTCGAAGAGATCATCAGCTTTATTGAATGGAACTAACGGATGCCGGACAATTTCAGTTTCGCATAAAAAACACAATGGCCACAGCGCTTCTTTGTATTCTTTGTGACTCCGTGGAAAATACCCCAAATTATTCTTAGCTAATAACAAAAGTATGCAGAAACAACAGGTACTTCTTTACGGTGCCAATGGCTATACCGGCGAACTGATTGCACGCTATGCAAGTGAATACAATCTTCAACCAGTACTTGCAGGAAGAAAAGAAGAAAAGATC
>JAACZX010000625.1 GCA_009996555.1 Chitinophagaceae bacterium
GTGGCAGCACGTTTGGCAAAGGAAGTTCCCAACTCCTTTCACATGAACCAGTATGATAACCTGGCAAACCGTTTGGCACATTACGAAACAACCGGCCCTGAAATATGGGAACAAACAGATGGAAAGATCACTCATCTTGTGTGTACAGCAGGCACAGGTGGTACTATTACCGGTACAGCACAATACTTAAAAGAAAAAAATCCAAACATACAGGTATGGGCCATTGATGTTTATGGATCACTACTCACCAAATATTACAACACCGGCGAAATTGATATGGGTGAAGTTCATCCATACATCAGCGAAGGGTTTGGTGAAGACTTTGTGCCGAAGAATTATGATATGAGTGTGATCGATCATTTTGAACAGGTAACAGATAAGGACGGTGCCGTTATGGCACGCCGACTTGCAAAAGAAGAAGGCTTGTTTTGTGGTTACAGTGCGGGCAGTTGTCTGCAAGGGTTGATGCAATTAAAAGACAGATTAAAGAAAGATGACCTGGTAGTTTGTATTCTGCACGATCATGGCAGCCGTTATGTTGGAAAGATCTACAATGATCAATGGATGATGGAAAGAGGATTTCTTGAAGTAAAAACATTCAAGGATATTGTTTCATCACGTTCGCACAACAGGCTTATCAGTATTGAACCCACGCACACTGTTGCAGAGGCTGTTGAATTGATGAAGAAATACGATATTGAACAGATACCTGTTATTAATGGTAGCGGACCAATTGGTTCTATTTCTGAAAATGGATTATTTGATAAAGTGTTTTCGAATCCCGAAATAAAGCATGCCAGTGTGGAAGCAGTGATGGAAGCACCGTTACCAATGGTGGCATTTGACACCCCCATTGAACGGTTGAGTACACTTATCAGCAAAGAAAACGGTGCCGTGCTTAGTAAAGATGAAGCCGGTAATTTTCATATCGTAACCAAGTACGACATCATTCAATCGCTGGCAAAATAATTTTATCATTCCCTTAAACAATAAACAACAGCTGCTCGAAAGAGCGGCTGTTGTGTTTTTTACGCTGTTACAGGCCGGTTTCACCCTAAAATCGTAAAACAACCGTAATAACACCGTATCATTCCTAAGTGTATATGCGTAGTTCTACGTTTCAGGGGGTAAATACCGATGTTCCGAAAAAGAGAAATACTGCTCTTGTTAGGTCTTAACAGTCCTTTTACTTTTGTGTCGGAAGTTCATTGAAACACTATCGCCTGCTAACCCATCGGAAAACACTTAGACACAATATCCAAATCCATTAAAAAACCGGAAATAAAATCCAATATTGATCAACTTCCGAAACCAAAAAGTATTTTTAAAATCCAAAGACCTGTAAGAAGACCAAAAACCAAGAACCGTTGAAAAGTCCAATGTAATCCTAACTGAAGAAACCACGCCAATAATCCTAAAGAAGAACCAAAGAAGTCCAAACATCCAAAAGAAAAACCAAACCAAATCCAAATCCTAACCGAAAAAACCTATCCTACATCCTGAAGAACCAAAAAAAGCCACCGGATCAGAGCAATCTGTTGCGGAAACCAAGAGACCAAAAAAGGCTTTATTAAAAAGATCTGGATCCTAAGAAAACCAACGTAAAATCCAAATTAACGTCCTTTGAAATCCAGATCTTTTTTTCTTTTTATCTGCTCCAAAAAAGAGATATTTTGAAAGAAAGATAGTACAGGGTTCCAAAATCCTTTGAATTAGAATCATCATTTTTTCGTACCAAGGAAAACCATAAACACCAAAGGAACCGCTGAATTAATTAAATTGCCTGTTTGAAAATGAAATGAAACAAGTTCAGGACCAAACAGGCAATTCTTTTTTTATCCCCTCCCCGCCCCAGCGCATCATTTCCCTTGTTCCGTCGCTTACTGAATTATTGCATTCTCTTGAACTTACTGATGAAGTGATTGGCATTACTAAATTTTGTGTACATCCTGATCAATGGTTTAGATCAAAAGCAAGGATTGGTGGCACAAAGAATGTGAATGTGCAGTTCGTAAAATCGCTTCAGCCCGATTTTGTGATAGCCAGCAAAGAAGAAAATGTAAAAGAACAGGTAGAGGCCATCCGTTCATTTTGTCCTGTTTATTGTACCGATGTTGTTGCACTTGAAGACAGTTACCAGGTAATTGAACAGATAGGTATCATCACCAACAGGTTGATAAAAGCCAGGCAGTTGATAAAAGCTGTTCAACAACAGTTTGCTGATTTGCCGCTTGTACAGGAGCCGCTCAATGCAGCTTACCTCATCTGGCAGGAACCGTATATGACGGTTGGTGGCGATACATTCATTCATGCGATGATGAAACTTGCCGGGTTTCATAATGTATTTGCAGCAGAAAAGCGTTATCCGCAACTAACCATTGCTGAATTACAAAAGCTGAATATTGATGTGCTGTTGTTTTCATCCGAACCTTTTCCTTTCAAACAAAAGCATCTTGATCTGTTTTCAGATCAGTGGATGCAGAGCGGTTCATTGCAAACTCTTCCTCTACTGCGCATTGTTGATGGAGAAATGTTCAGCTGGTATGGCAGCCGCACACTTTATGCTGCCGATTATTTCAGGAAACTGAGAGAAAGCTTATTTTTAAGCGATGAACCTACTGCATAAACAACGACTTTCGTTTTCGCTTGCCCTGTTCTGTATCCTGTTTGTTAGTACGTGGCCTCTTTACAAGTATGTATCCGATCTTGATGGCATTGGTTATATGGAAGTGGCCCATCATTATTTGAATGGTGAATGGAAGCTTGCTGTTAACGGCTTCTGGAATCCCCTGCATTCGTGGCTTGTGTTACCGCTGCTGAAGCTTGGGTTAAATGACTGGGCTGCATTTAAGGTGAGTAATCTTTTATTTTCATTAGGTTCTTTGTGGGCTTTGTCATCGCTGCTGAACAAATTTGCACTGGAAGAATGGTTAAAGACCGCTGTTCAGTTTACATCGGTTATCATCTTGTTGCACTATTGTTATTTTGAATTGGCAGCAGATGCATTGCTTGTTTTCCTTTTGCTTATTTATTTCAATCTTATCAGGCAAAACGATTTCTTTGAAAGCATACCAAAAAACCTTCTTGCCGGATTTATTGGCGCACTTTTATACTTAGCTAAATCCTACGGCTTTCCCTTTTTTATTTTTCATTTCATTGTCATTCATCTTTTCCTTAACAATAGCAGAGCAAATGCAGTAAAGCAACTTGCCGCAGGTTTGTTTGTATTTTTTCTTTTTACATTTCCATGGCTTGCTGCGTTACATTGGAAATATGGCGAGTGGATGATTGCATTTGGCAAGTTTAATGCACATTGGAATTTTACCGGAGAACCACTGCCCGGCCCCGTTATTCAACCTCCTCCACACGAAGGTTCTTCATCAGTGTGGGAAGATCCCTGGCATGTGCGAAAAGATAATCTCTCTTCAGTTCCGTTTATAACAGTTGCACTTCACCAGGTTCGTGTTATCCTGTTTAATTTTCAGCAATGGCTCAAGAGTATTCATGACCTCTCGTTCCTTGCGCCTGCAATTTTTTTTATAAGCGGAATTATGTTCTTCCGGCATCGATCAAAAGAATGGATGTACCTGCTTATTGGAATGCTGGCATTACCTTCCGGGTACCTGTTGTTGCATATTGAAACCAGGTTTATTTGGGCAACTTCATTTATGTTTTTTATTGCAGGTGCGTTGCTGATGCAGCAATTGTTTGTTAAACTAACGTTGAAGAAATGGCAATATGCCATTGCATGGGCCATTTTTTTCGGAAGCTTTT
>JAACZX010000255.1 GCA_009996555.1 Chitinophagaceae bacterium
AATTGTTTTAACATGGGCGCCGCATATTAAACCCTTGCCGCAATGTGTGAGCAACAGTTTCGCACAATGGATCAATGCCTGGGGTGAAGCGGATTTTGTGATCACTCATCCGGAAGATTATGAACTGGATGAACAATTCACAAAAGGTGCCACCATTACCCACAACCAGGATGAAGCATTGAAAGATGCAGACTTTGTGTATGTGAAAAACTGGAGTACGTATACTGATTACGGTCGCATTTACTGTAACGACCCAGCTTGGATGTTGACAGAAGAAAAACTGAAAACAACCAACAATGCAAAAGTGATGCATTGCTTACCTGTTCGCAGAAATGTAGAGTTAAGTGATGAAGTGCTCGACAGCAGCAACAGCATCGTTACCCAACAGGCGAGCAATCGTGTTTGGGCAGCACAAACTGTATTGGCAGAAATCCTGAAAAGCCCCCTCTAACTCCCCCGAAGGGGAGAACAAAAAACTCCGAATATGCAAAGAGCTTTTTTCAATAGTGACGTTTCAAACTCCTTCCCTTTGGGGAGGCTGGGAGGGGCTTTAATCGTCATAAAGATCGGCGGTAACATTGTTGATGATGAAACAAAGCTTTCATCATTTCTGCAAGACTTTGCTGCTGTGTCTGGTTCGAAAATTTTGATTCACGGAGGCGGAAAAGTTGCAACCAAAATTGGTGAAACACTCGGCATTGAAAGTAAATATGTAGATGGCCGTAGAATTACCGATGCAGCAACGATCGATTTGGTAACAATGGTGTATGCTGGTCTCATCAATAAAAAAGTAATTGCACAATTGCAGTCGCTCAACTGCAACGCCATTGGTGTTACAGGTGCAGATGGTAATTTAATTCCTGCCAACAAACGCCCCGTAAAAGAAATTGACTACGGTTTTGTGGGTGATGTAAAGTCAGATAAGATCAATGCGCAAAGCTGGAGTAGTTTATTGGATCATGGTTTTATTCCGGTAGTTGCACCCATCACACACGATGGTAATGGTCAACTGCTCAACACCAATGCAGATACTATTGCACAGGAAGTAGCAAAAGCCATGAGCAGCCTGTATGAAGTAAGTTTGATCTATTCCTTTGAAAAAGCAGGCGTCTTACTCGATGCAAATGATGATGCAACAGTTATCAGCAACATCGATCCGGTATCGTACGAACAACTAAAAGCAGAAGGAAAAATATTTGCGGGTATGATCCCGAAACTCGATAACGCCTTTGCTGCGTTAAAGAGTGGCGTAAAAAAAGTAGTAATTGGTAAAGCAGAGCATTTGAAAGATCTGATCAACGGAGAAAGCGGAACATCCATTACAAACAGTTAAACAAATTATTATGGCAAACCAGGACATCAGCCAACTTCACACCGAGGCAGTAGAATTGCTAAAACAGCTGATCGCCACGCCGTCTTTCTCAAAAGAAGAAAACGAAACTGCAGAAATTCTCATTCATTTTTTTGCACAGAAGGGAATTGAACATTTCCGTGTTGGCAACAATGTGTATGCAAAGAATAAATTCTACGATGCATCAAAGCCATCGGTGTTGCTCAACTCACATCACGACACGGTAAAACCAAATGCCAAGTACACAAGAGATCCGTTTGAACCTGTTGTAGAAGAGGGGAAATTATTTGGCCTCGGCAGTAATGATGCAGGCGGTTGTTTGGTAAGCTTAATTGCAACGTTCCTCTACTACTACGAGAAAGAAAATCTTTCGCATAACGTGGTGTTTGCTGCAAGTGCCGAAGAAGAGATCAGTGGTGTAAACGGTATTGAACTGGTGTTGCCTTATCTGGGTAATATCAACTTTGGTATTGTGGGTGAGCCCACCAAAATGGATATGGCTGTTGCTGAACGTGGGTTGATGGTGATCGATTGTATTGCACAAGGCAAAGCCGGTCATGCTGCCCGTAAAGAAGGTGTGAACGCTTTGTACATTGCGATGGATGATATTAACTGGATACGCAATTATAAGTTCGATAAAGTAAGTCCGCTCTTAGGTGAGTCGATGTTAACTGTTACCGTGATTGGTACCGAAAATCAACAACACAATGTGGTACCGCCACAATGCAAATTTGTGATTGATGTGCGTGTAAATGAACTTTATACATTCGATGAAATACTTGGTGAGTTGAAAGAAAATCTTAAGAGCCAGTTCAAACCACGTACGACAAGAATGAAATCAACTTCAATACCAATGGATCACGCATTGGTGAAGGCTGGTATTGAATTAGGTCGTGGTTATTATGGATCACCAACCACCAGCGATAAAGCATTGATGCCGTTCCCAGCGTTGAAGATGGGTCCTGGCGATAGTGCAAGAAGTCATACCGCCGATGAATATGTGTATGTTGATGAGATCAAGGGCGGGATTGAGTTGTATATAAAACTATTAGATCGTATTTTATAGTGTTGCCGGTTACCAGTTGCTGGTTGCAGGTAAAACAACGCCAACAACATGAAAAGTTACAGGGAACTGGATGTTTACAAAGAGTCAAAACAACTAGCTGTTGAAATACACAAAATGAGCCTCACTCTTCCGAAGTTTGAATTGTACGAAGAGGCAAGCCAGATAAGAAGATCATCAAAAGCTGTTACCGCTGCAATAGTAGAAGGGTATGGCAGAAAGAGATACAAACAGGATTTTATAAGATTTCTTGTTTATGCACAATCGGAATGTGATGAAACAATTGTGCATTTAGATTTCCTGCATGAAACTGAATCTCTGAAAGAAACGAGCTTGTATAATAGTTTCTTTGAGCGATACACAGTTTTGAGTAAGAAAATTAACAACTTTATTCAATGGGTAGAAGATAACTGGAACAACCAGCCTCCTACGGAGACCAAATAACCAGCAACCGGAAACCTGTAACCTGAAACAAAAATTTATGAAGCTCTGGCAAAAAGAAAATTCTTCAACATCACAATTGGTTGAAACCTTCACTGTTGGAAAAGACAAGGAATTTGATCTCTTACTTGCAAAGTACGATGTACAAGGATCCATTGCACACGTTACCATGCTTGGCGAAGTTGGATTGATGAGCAAAGAAGAAGCAGAGATTGCCGTGAATGGCTTGAAAGAAATTGCTGCAACCATTGACACCCCTTCAGAGGATGGGGGCTTCACCATTGAAGAAGGAATAGAGGATGTACACTCACAGGTTGAATATCTGCTTACACAAAAGATCGGCGATGTTGGAAAGAAGATTCACAGCGGCCGCAGCCGTAATGATCAGGTTGCTGTTGACATTAAATTATACCTGCGTGCTGAGATCAACAATATTAAAGATGAAACAAAAAACCTGTTTGATCTCTTGATCAAAACAGGCAATCAATATAAGAACACATTGCTTCCGGGTTATACGCATTTGCAAATTGCCATGCCTTCATCTGTTGGTTTATGGTTGGGCGCTTATGCAGAAAGTTTGGTGGATGATCTGGAATTGTTAGCGGCAGCTTATCAGGTGGCTAATAAAAATCCATTAGGCAGCGGTGCAGGTTATGGTTCTTCTTTTCCGCTCAACAGAAAACGTACAACAGAATTACTGCAGTTCGGCACACTCAACTGGAACAGCGTGTATGCACAAATGAGTCGTGGTAAAACAGAAAAGGTAACAAGCATTGGTATGAGTTCCGTTGCAGCCACACTCAGCAAACTGGCAATGGATTGTTGTTTGTACATGAACCAGAACTTCGGTTTCCTTTCGTTCCCCGATGAGTTAACGACCGGCAGCAGCATTATGCCGCACAAGAAAAACCC
>JAACZX010000256.1 GCA_009996555.1 Chitinophagaceae bacterium
TTCCATGGAAATAAGAAACACGTTGTAACCAACGGCTTCATACATGGCACGCCACTCCTCAAACTGTTCCAGTTCTTTTTTCCTGTACACATCTGCTTTGTTGAAAACAATGATGCTGGGAATATGATATGCTTCCGATGCAATAAGAAAACGGTCAATAAACCCCTGCGATGTGCGTGGTTCTTTTAATGTAGCAAACAGCAGGCTCTGGTCTAAATTAGAAGCAATGATATGATGCTGATGTTTGTTGTGCGGGCTTTGCCGGTTAATGTAGTTCCGCCTGTCGCTGATACCTGAAATAATCCATGTTTGCTCAACATCGTTGTCAAGCATCATCTCCACTTCATCACCAACAGCAATGGGGTTGGTTGATGTAATGCCGTCAATTTTAAATTTTCCTTTGATACGTGCCTGCACAGTTTTTCCTTCTTCTGTTTTGGCAACGTACCAGCTTCCTGTTGATTTATAAATGAGGGCTTTCATTGTGATGCAAAGAAACAGGTTTTGCCACTAAGACCCAAAGCCGCAAAGAATACAAAAGCAAATCACGGAAACTTCCGCAACACTTTATAACGCAGCCAGGCTTCAATTAATAACAGCACAACGGCTGCAATCGCCAGAGGATAAAACTCTTCTTTGTAACGGGAGAACGTACTGGTTTCAATTTTTGATTTTTCTAACTTGTCAATATCAGCATATATCTGGCTAAGGCTCTCGTTATCTTTTGCACGAAAATAACTACCACCTGTTTCGTTGGCAATTTCACGCAAGAGCTTTTCGTCAATATTTACTTTTTCCATAGTACGCACAATACCACCTGTGGTTTGCTGTGGCAGTGCAGCAAAGCCATCTGTACCCATACCAATAGTGTACACTTTTACCTGGTAAGCTTTTGCTATTTCTTTTGCTGTACTTGGTGGTATCAAACCACCGTTGTTTTCACCATCGGTTAAAAGCACCACTACTTTGCTTTTTGATTCACTGGTCTTTAACCGTTCTACACTTGTTGCCAAGCCCGACCCAATTGCTGTTCCATCCTGTAAAATGCCACTCCGCACAGCATAGATCTGGCTTTTTAATGCAGCATAATCAGTAGTGGGCGGGCATTGTGTAAACGATTCGCCGGAAAAGATCACCAAGCCAATACGGTCTGTTCTTCTTGCATCCACAAAATCACTGGCAACCTTTTTCATTGCTTCAAGCCGGTTGGGACTAAAATCTTCCGCCAGCATACTTCCGCTCACATCCATACACAGAACAATATCAATCCCCTCGCCTTCTACACGTTCCTCACTACTGCGTGTTTGCGGCCGGGCAATGGCTACAATAAGCAACGCAAGTATGAACAGTCGCAATACAAAAGGCAAATGCCTTAACAGGTTTTTTGAACTGCCTGTTTTACGGTAGATGCTGAGCGTAGAAACAGTAACTGATGAAGATGATTTTTTATTGCTGATGATATACCAAACAATTAACAGCGGCAGTAACAACAGCAGCCACAGCAAATAAGGATACGCAAAAACAATATGTTGATACCATTCGTTAAGCATCGGTCTTCAATTCTTTTTCTGATTGTTTGATGGCTGATTCCATCGTTTCAAGCGTTTGCAGGCATTCTTCTTTTGTTGCAGCAAATTTGGCAAACTTCACAGCATCGCCCAGCCGAAGCGTTTGAATAATATTGATGAGTGTTTCGTTTAACACATAAGGCTTCAACTGCATAGCCAGTTCATCGGTTGTTAGTTTGCTGAATGGTTGATGAAGCCTGCGCTCATAATAACGCTTAACAGCAAATGACAATTCACTAAAATTCTTTTTTTGTACAAGTTGTGTATCCCAGTCTTCTTCTTTTAAACGGTTTGCAGTGGTGAGAAAATCTTCCAATGCAGTTTTTGCAGATTCCTCAACAACGGCCTCAGCTTTTCGTTTCTTCCACTTTCTGAACAGTATGATCAATAAAATTAAACTGATGATGGCTGCAGCTAAAACAGCTAACCCTATCCACAACTCTCCGCCATTTACTTCAATAATAGGCTTTACATCATTCAGCAATTGGTTACCTGTTGTATCATATTCAACCAGTATTTCTTTTAGAGGGAATGTAACAACCTGTTCGTTGCCATTTACATTTGAAGGAATAACGGCTGCAATGTTTTCAATTGCCCACAACCCGCTGTCAAAACTGGTAATGGTTATCTCCCGTTTTAATACATCTGTTGTATCAAACGCTATATACTCAAAATGAGGAATGCTGTCCGGAAGCTTCCATTGAATAGAAGCGCTTTTGCTGATGGCTTTTAATTCAAACCTGAGTTTTACAGGTTCGCCAATAAATATTTTTTCTTTTGAAGCCGTTACAACAGGAGTTACCTGGGCTGCAGTAAACAAACCCATCAGCAATAAACCAACTGCAATAAATATTTCCTTTCTGATCATCTGATCCTGTTAATGAAAAATTTCTGTAACACTTTTACATAATCATCACCTGCCCTCATGTGCAACAGATCAGCTCCGGCTCTGCGGAAAACATCTTTTACATGATCGTTATGCTTATGAAAATCCTTTTCGTATTCAAAACGAACCGATGCATTTGATGAATCGATCCATCGCTGCTCACCTGTTTCAGCATCTGCTACCTGCAGCAAACCGGCCTCGGGCAAACGCATATCCAGCTGGTCATAAATTTTAATGCCAATCACATCATGCTTTTTACAAGCCACACGCAATGCTTCTTCATAACCCTTCCCTAAAAAATCACTAATGAGAAAGCAAATGCTTTTTCGTCTGCACACATTGTTGAACATGCGGAAAGCATCCGTATAATTTGTTTGTTTCGATGCCGCATCATTTCCCAACATTTCACGTACAATGTAAAGTGTATGTTGCCTTGCTTTTTTGGGAGCAATAAAACGCTGCACTTTATCGCCAAACAAAATAGCGCCCACTTTGTCATTATTATTTACAGCAGAAAATGCCAGTACTGCTGCCAGCTCAGTTACCAGGTCTTTTTTCCGTTGCAGGTGTGTACCAAAGCTTATGCTTGCACTGTTATCGATCAACAGAAATACACTTTGCTCACGCTCTTCTTCAAATACTTTACTATACGGGTGAGCATAACGTGCACTCACATTCCAGTCAATAAAGCGAATATCATCGCCGGGCTGGTATTCACGTACTTCTTTATAACTCATACCCTGGCCTTTAAAAGCCGAATGATATTCGCCTGTGAACATGTGATTGGTAAGCCGCTTGCTTTTTATTTCAAGCGCTCTAACCTTCTTTAATATTTCTTCGGTTGTTAACATAATAACCCCCTAACCCCCTGAAGGGGGAATGTAAAATCTTTATTCGAATGTTGAATCAATATATTCATCTGATGAATTTTATTGAACAGTTTAAAGCCTCCCTTCAGGGAGGTTTGGAGGGTTTGTTCTACGGCACTTTCACTGCATTCAACACCTGTGTAATGATCTCTTCTACCGATACATTTTCGGCTTCGGCTTCATACGTTAAACCAATACGGTGGCGCAATACATCCGCTGCAATGGTGCGTACATCTTCCGGCAAAACATAACCACGTTTGTTGAGAAACGCTACCGATTTTGAAGCCAATGCCATATTAATGGATGCACGTGGCGAACCGCCATAAGAGATCATGGATTTAATATTGCTTAACCCAACCTGCTCTGGTTTGCGTGTGGCAAATACAATATCAAGGATATAGTTTTCAATTTTTTCATCCATGTAAATGGTGCGTGCAAGATC
>JAACZX010000626.1 GCA_009996555.1 Chitinophagaceae bacterium
TGATTGAAGATGCAGAACTTTTTCATCTTGCCAACCTCTTTCGTGAAGCATATAACAACGGGCAAGAACCAACAATGAAAGGTTTTCTTTTTCATGAAGATCAAACCATCAGCAAGCAGGTGGTAGCGCTTGCAGACTTTGGCGAAGAGCTAAGTCCCAACTGGATCCGTATCTACGAAAAACCATTCCCCACCAAGGAAGAATTATACCAACAGGAAATTCATTCTGTACTTACCTATCTTAAACTGCGGAAGATCAAAAAACTGATGGATGAGAACCAGCGTGACATGGAAAATCCACATAGTTCAGAAGAGTTGGTTACGCTCATCAAAACACATCAGCACCTGAAAGAAATAGAAATGGAATTAACCAAAGCAATGGGCACCGTTATTTTCCGTTAATCCCAATCTTTTTTACGAAAGAGCCAGCTTAAAAAATAAGAAGAGAGAAATCCTAATGCGGCACCTGCCAATACATCTTCTGTAAAATGAGCACCGAGGTAAATGCGTGAATAAGCCACTATTACAGCCACAATAAAAAATGCAGTTTGTGCAGCCCTGTTCCTGGCAGCAAAAGCAAGTAAACTGAAAGTTGCAAAAGCAGTAGTTGTGTGTCCGCTGGGAAAGCTGTTATTTCCTTTCAGTAATTTATCATCTACTTTATGGATCATTTCCGGTTGCTTGAAGTAAAGCCCCGGCCGTGGACGTTGTTCCAACCGTTTTATTCCCTGTGCAAGCAACCCACTCAGGATAAATGAAAGGATGAGCAGCAAGCCCAGTTTCTTTTTTCCAATCAGCCACAGTATAACGCCCAACACAGCCATGAATGTACCATCACCCACATAGGTAAAATATTTCAGTACCACATCAGCCACATCAGTATGCTGGTTATTCAATGCTAAAAACAACTGGTCTTTGCTCCATATAAAATGAGCCGCAATACCCAGCAGCAGAAATACTGCTGTTGCTGCAGTAAAAACATTTCGTACGGGATGATTGTATTTCCAGTTCATACGTTGTACAAATCTAAGATGCATTCAATAACAGGTCGCTGTAAGAATGCGTTAAAAGATCGGCTTCTGAAAGTTGAAACTGCTGAAGAAAATAATGACACTGTTCATTGATCTTTTCAAGCCCGAGACTTCCATCTGCATCTATTGCTTCAATTTCCACAAAGCTTCCCAAACCTTCCACTTCATCAATATGAAATTTTACATTACCGATAAAATAGATGGCCCGTTTCTTCTTCACCACAACTTTTATCCCGATGGATGAAGACAGCTGCTGTTTCAGTATCTCGCTGTTTGCAGGAACAGGAAACAGTTGTACTTCGCTCAGCTTAGGTCCGGCTTTGTTTTCCCTGTTATACCAGATCAATGCGTTTTCAATAGGTCCCTGGCGAAGTTTCAACCGGCCTTCCGACACGTTGAAATAAGTATCCGTTTGTTCATCAATACCAATAAACCGGGCCTGCTTTTCCTGCAGGTATGCACGTATAAAAGCGGCATCGGCACAGCGTGCTTTTATTTCAATATTCTTATGATTCATGTAAATTAAAAAGCCGCCTTTGCAGACGGCTAGTGTAATTAGTTGGTGAACGGACTTAGGCTTCAGCCGGAGCTAACCTTGAAGTTTTGTTTGTTCTTGCTGGCTTTGGAGCGATTGCAATTGCACGTTCAAAACGCATTGCTGTCCAAACATGGTCCAACACTACTTCTTCTGAAGTTTCAAATCCGCACTGGCATACAAACTGCCAGCTTCCATCACGGTTTAAATCACTCACAATTTTAGAGGCAGATTTTGGATACGCTACCCAGAATTTGGCATTAGGGCCCAATGCAGGTAACACATCTTTTAAAATACCGTTCAATTGATTCTGATTCACCGCAAAGATCAGGGCAAAATCGATCTTCTTACTACGCAGCAACGGAGTAACATTCTTAGCGAATGATAATTTTACAAATTGCTTTTCGATTGAAGAGGGTAATCCCTGGATGAGTAAGTTCTTTTCTTCGTTCAATTGGAGTTTTTCCAAGAGAGAAATAGACATGCCAATGTAAATTTTGATGAGAACTAAAGTGGATGGCAAAGGTAGGCCTTTTTTACTATTTCTAAAGAGCGTTAGCTAATTTTTTTAAAAAGAAATCAAGCAAAAACCCGGCTGTATCGGCCGGGTTTTTACTCCAATTTATTTATGAATCAATTACTTACCCATTGGTTTGTAATAAGGCATTGCTTCTTTTACATATTGCTGCATCTTGGTGATACGGGTTTGATCAGACGGGTGGGTACTTAAAATTTCCGGTGGTTTCTGACCTCCGCCTGCCTGTGCCATACGCTGCCAGAAGGGAATAGCCTCCTGCGGGTTGTATCCGGCCATGGCGGCAAAGCGTAAACCAAACTGATCGGCCTCCAGCTCCTGCTTGCGGGAGAAAGGCAATGTGGCACCCACTGTTGTACCAATGCCGTAAGCATTCATAAAGAGGTTTTGTGTTTCAGCCGATTTATTTGCAACAGCAACAGATAATGCCACACCACCTAATTGCTGGGCCAAACCCTGGCTCATACGTTCATTACCATGCAGAGCAATCGCATGGGCAATTTCATGCCCCATTACCACCGCAAGAGCTGCCTCGTTTTGTGTTACAGGCAATAACCCTGTGTACACAACCACTTTACCACCGGGCATACACCAGGCGTTCACTTCCTTGTTATCTACCAGATTAAACTCCCATTTATAGCCTTCCAGCAATTCGGGCTTGCCCTGTTCTTTTAAATAAGATGTAATGGCATTGGCAATACGTGTGCCCACACGACGTACCATTTCAGCATCTTTATTTACAGAAACCGACACAACTTTACTTTCTGCAAGAAACTGCTGGTATTGCTGTGTGGCCATTGCCTGCAATTCTTTTTCAGGCAACAACTTGAGCTGACTACGACCTGTGATCTGGTTTTTTGCGCAACCAGCCAACAGTACCGTTACTATTGCCAGAGAGCTAATTATCTTTTTCATCTTGATTGATTTTTATTTACAGATTCCAATTTGCGTACCAAGTTTAAAAAATGGCTACTGCAAAAGAACGTTAAGATTACTTTTTCTTCTTAAAACCGGTGAATTTATTTTCTTTTCCTGCCAGCAGCCGCCTGATGTTTTTATAATGCATCACAATGACCAGTAGTGCTGCAACAATTGAAAACCACCGCATGTATTCGTTGGTTTCCTTAACAGCAAACCATACACAAACAGCAAAAACGGTAACGGCAATAACAGAGCCGAGAGAAATATACTTTGTTAAAAAAACAACCAGCAGAAAAGCACCTACACTTATTAATGCTGTCAGGGGTTGAATAGCCAGCACCACAGCAAACAATGTTGCTACACCTTTACCTCCCCTGAAACCTGCAAATACCGGAAAGATGTGACCGGCAACAGCTACCAATCCCAGTAATAATTTCCAGAATGTTGTTTCATAACCCAGCCATACAGACGAATCTACTGCATGTGAAAGTTGCACTGCAGCAATTCCTTTTCCCATATCAATGAGAAGAACAATGATTCCCCATGTTGAACCAAGTACACGAAAGGTATTGGATGCGCCCATATTCTTACTGCCATGTTCCCGTATATCAATATTGAAAAACCATTTCCCGATCCAGTAAGCTGTGGGAATGGAGCCAATAAGATAAGCCGACAATATGAGCAGCAACGCATTCATGCTATCCTATCTTTTGAAACAATAACGCACTCCAGTTATTTCT
>JAACZX010000257.1 GCA_009996555.1 Chitinophagaceae bacterium
TTACTCCAAAAGGAGTATTGGGGCGCTTATACTGCCCCGTTACTTTTGTCGGCATCAACAGGAACTGTTCCTGTTTTACCAATTACCACCAAACCACTATTCAATGTCTTACAAGTCTATTACCCGTGCAGCAGTACTTTTTTTATTGCTGTTTACATGCTTTGCAGGCGCAAAGGCGCAACGAAAAGATGTTCATGTTTCACAAGTTGATCCCCGTTTTACAGTCAGCGTTCAACGCTACTGGTCTTCATTGGGCGGAAGTGAAGAGTATTACTTCTATGTACAAAACAATACCGGCGAAGAATACCGCATGGTCATTGATGTAACGCTTGATCTTGCCTGCGTGGGCACCAAGCAGTTTACACTGGGCGTAAACAAAGTAGTACACATAAAACCCAACGGAAGGTTTACACCCGATGGCGACTGGGTACATATCTACACCAGTGGAGCAGACAATTTTAAGAACTGCCGCCTTGCAGATGGCAACTCGTTTACGCTGTTAAAAGGCATCAGCTACCGCATCAGCAACATCACCAATATTACACAGCAAAAAGCGGCAGAAGAAAAAAAGAAAGCAGATGAGAAATTAGCTGCCGAAAAAAAGGCTGCCGAAGAAAAGAAACAACGTGAAGAAAAGATTGCTGCTGATAAGAAAGCTGCGGAAGAAAAAAAGTTAGCCCAGGAGAAAAAAGCTACGGAAGAAAAGAAGCTGGCAGAAGAAAAAAAACAAAAAGAAGCAGAAGCTAAAACAGAGCAGCAAACAGAAAAAGAAGCAGGTGTTGAAAGCAGCTCCACCACTTCTTCTTCCGGTAATACGTCAACAGGCACCTCGCCTGCACAGCAGCAGTATAATGCAAAGGAAGAGGCCAGGCTTCAGGAAGAAGCCCGTTTAAAAGCAGAACAGGAAGCAAAGCAACAACGGCAGCAGGAATACGACACATGGAAGAATAATGCAAACGAACAACGCAGGCAGGCCGAAACAGTTGCAGCCGCCAGCAGCGTGAGTATATTATTTATTGTGGGCACATGGATCTATAATGACAAGATGGGACGTGTAAATCCTGACTTTGTATATAACAAACCGGAAAACAAAGGCAAACTCAACTTTAATGCAAGTATTGAATGGGGTTACTCCATGAGTTATGCGCCACTCATTTTTGCCAGCGAACGCACAACCATGATCAACGGGAATGATGTATCAAGTAAATCGCTTGAAAACAAACAGGCATTTACATTAAACCTTGATGTGAATATGAAGATTGGTGCAGAGCATGACAACTTTGGTGGTTATGTATTTCTTGCACCCAAGGCTGGGTTCAGTCCAATTTTTGATGGCTATCAATTATCGTTACTCAACTATGGCGGCCGTTTATTTGCAGGTGCTAAATGGGCAAAGGTATATGGTGAGTACATGGGTGGATCGAGAGTGTTTTCAAAATCAGATAACGATCCTGAAGAACATGGCAAGGGCAAACTTGATATGACTTACCAAAAGCTGGAATATGGTGTGCGCTTTACAACAAAGCATGATGCAGATTACAGACGCAGTCATATTTCTCTTGGTATGATCATGGAACGTTTAAAGCCGGGCGGTCTTGGTGTGTACATGGATCCTGAAACAGGTTCGTTGATGGAAGCGAGTCCATCACCTTGGATCAAAGGTTATACCTTCCAATGGAAGAAAGACCACAACTTTAATTTCTACATCAACTATTACCCTGCATATATTGTTGCAGGCGATGTATCGTACACAAATGGTGCACCCAGTTCAGAATTCCGTGATACAAGAACAGGAAGCCTGTTTGAATTGGGCTTTATCCGCTCTGTTGATTTTTTCTAACTGTTACCCAACAGCACAATATAAAGCTGCCGCTCCCGGCAGCTTTTTTTTTGCAGCATCCATCAAAAGAACATCTGCAGCAGCTTGCACTTACAGTTTCTTACAATAAAAAACGGGCATCAATTGATGCCCGTTTATGTATCAGGAATTTACTGATTAACTCAAATGCTTGCTCAGGAACTTCGCCATATCAAACATTGATACTTGTGCTTTGCCACCGAAAACGGGTTTCAGTTTAGCATCAGCATTGATCATGCGTTTGTTTTTGCTGTCCTGTAATTTATTTGCTTTAATGTACACCCATAATTTTTTTACAGCTTCAGTACGTGGTACTGGTTTGTTACCAATCACCGCAGCCAGATCAGCACTTGGGTTAAGCGCTTTCATGAACGCAGCATTTGGTTTACGAGCCGACTTCTTTTTAGGAGCAGCTTTCTTTGCAGCTTTTTTAGGTGCAGCTTTCTTAGGAGCGGCTTTCTTTGGTGCAGCTTTTTTAGCAGCTTTCTTAGGAGCGGCTTTCTTTGGTGCAGCTTTTTTAGCAGCCTTTTTAGGAGCAGCTTTCTTTGCTTTTTTTGTTGCCATTTGTTTTAGATTTTAGAATTAAAATGGATAATAGTAATTGTTAACGCAATGAATTTAGGATAATTTCTATAATCACACAAAGATTATACACACAGGATGTACACAATGTGAATAACCTTGTTTTTCATTGGTAAAACAGGTGTTTTCCGACATGCATTTCAGCCTCCGGATTTTGCTAAAATAGATGCTGTTTCACTTATATAATCACCACCAAACAACACGGCATGTACAAGCAGAGGATAAAGCTGCGTAAGCTGTAACCTTTGCTGCCAAAGGGTTTCAAGCGGATAGTGATAATGATAGGCTTCGTAAAATGCATTTCCAAATCCTCCAAAAAGTGCGGTCATTCCTATATCCATTTCCCGATGACCGTAATAAACAGCAGGATCAACAAGCACCGGAAGCCCTTTTTCATTGGGGAAAACATTACCGCTCCACAGATCGCCATGGAGCAAACTATGCTTTTCATTGGGAAAAATATCCGGAAGACGTTTGTACAGCTGCTCAGCATGCGTCAACTGCCTGTTTGTAAAAGCACCGGTTTGCAACAACTTTTCAATCAATGGCTGTAAGCGGCAAACAGCATAAAACTCACACCAGTTGCCTGTTTCAGTATTCTGCTGAGGCAAACTTCCGATGTAATTATCATTGAAGAAACCTGCTGTTTCATTGGTATGCCGGTGTAATGCAGCAAGCTGCTCTCCTGCTTTTTCCCAATAGGAAGCAGCAGGCAAAGAACGTTCGATCCATTGCAGCAACAGGAACTGATGATTACCTGCAACACCTGCTTGCAATACTTCCGGAACGGTAAATGCACCGGTTGCAGCAAGAGTACGTAACCCTTGTGCTTCCCGCAAAAACATATCGGGAAAGCGCTTTGCATCATTCAGTTTCAGGAAAAAACATTCCTTTTTCAACTCCAGTTTGTATGCAGCATTACTATCTCCGCCGGGTACTGACTGATAGCTGACCAATGATGCCTTCTCCCCGAAAATGGTTTGTAATACATCCATCATTGCATAAACCGTTTGATGATTCGAATAAGAATATTCAGCAGCACACTCAGCAGGATCATTGTTGTGACTGGAAAATAAAAGCGGAAGTTTTCTTTTTCAATACGTATATCACCCGGCAACCTGCCGAACCAATGCAGTTTATCATGAAAGAAATAAATGACCACACCAACAAGTACAATGAGTACCCCTGCCAGAATGATCCATTTTCCTGTATCGCTGTTCATAACACATCAAACTTACACAATAAAAAAGCCCTCCGTAAAAAACGAAGGGCCAATAAACCACCACTCGAACCATAGACTAAAACTTATAAATGCTT
>JAACZX010000028.1 GCA_009996555.1 Chitinophagaceae bacterium
CAAAAGTGTATTCACAGAAGTGATTGAACAGAAAAAGATTGCTTACGAACATATCAGCGGACATTTTTTTATTGCAACAATAGAATTTGAAGCAAACGAACATTCAACAGTGATGCAATGGGAAATGCTGTTTGAAACTGCTGAAGAATACCAAAAGATCATTATAGAATACAAAGCAGGTGAAAGCCTGCAGCAGAATATAAACCGATTGACACAATACCTCGAACAATCAAATTAATCATACTTAAAAACGAAACGCATGTCTGTAACAACTAATACAGCCGACAGGGAAATACGTTTAACACGATTGCTGAATGCACCCGTTGAACTGGTGTGGCAAATGTTTACCGACCCCGATCATATAAAACACTGGTGGGGACCAAACGGTTTCACCAATACCATTACAAAAATGGATGTAGCGCCGGAAGGCGAATGGGATCTGGTAATGCACGGACCTGATGGCACCAATTATAAAAATAAAAGCGTGTTTAAAGAAGTAGTAAAATATAAGAAGATTGTATTCGAACATGTAAGTGTGCCGAAATTTTTAACGACGATTGAATTTGAAGAACGTGGAAAGCAAACACAGATCAGCTGGCTCATGTTGTTTGAAAGCAGGGAACAATTGATTCATGTGGTGAAAACCTTTAAGGCAGATGATGGACTTACACAAAATGTTGACAGGCTTGAAAACTATCTTCAACAACAGTAACAGGTAATAAACAATTTACTTTAACCATTAAACACATCATTATGCAAACAGCAAACGACATTGTACTCGAAAAAATATACAAAGCACCTGTTGCTCTTGTATGGCAGGCCATTACAGAAGAACAACACATGCGCAACTGGTATTTCGATTTTAAAGGTCAGTTTCAATTACATGTAGGACAAACTTTCGATTGGTATGCCGGTGATCTTAAAGACAAACAATGGCTGCACCGGGGCGAAATGCTGGAAATCGTCCCCAACAAAAAGTTAGTGCACACATGGACCTATCCCGGTTACAGTGGCAAAGCCATTGCTTATTGGGAGCTGAGTGAAGTAGATGCACAAACAACAAAACTCAACTTCCGTTTTGAATTTGCTGAGCCGTTCGATGCAAATGAACCGGCATTGGTACGTGGCAACTTTGTAAACGGCTGGAACGAACTTATCCTTAACAGCCTTGAACAATATCTCAACAAACAATAAACTTCATCATCATGTCTACAGTTAAAGAACAGTTTTCAATAACAAGATCATTCAAAGCGCCAAAGCAATTAGTGTTTAATGCATTCAGCAACGCAGAAGCATTGGCCCAGTGGTGGGGACCGGCAAACATGGCCATCGATGTGGTGAAACTTGATTTTCGTCCGCAAGGTATTTTTCATTACAGCATGCAAATGGGTGATACTGTACGTTACGGTGTATTTCATTATGTAGCCATTGAAGAGCCAAACAAAATTGAATGGGTCAACTCATTTGCCAATGAAGCAGGTGAAATAATACAGGCGCCTTTTCCGGGTTTGGTTTTTCCCAAAGAAGTGATGAACATACTGACACTTACTGAAGCAGATGGTATCACCACTCTTCATTTAACAGGCTACCCCATCAACGCAAATGAAGAAGAAGAGAATACCTACTATTCAATGTTTGCAAGCATGAATGCTGGCTTCACCGGCACACTCAACCAGCTGGAAGAATATTTGAATAAAGTGAAATAAACTTTAACGTTGTTGCAAGGAACGAAGCGATCTGTTTTTCGAATTGATCAAAATAAGTAAGACTGCTTCGTTCCTCGCAATAGCGCACCTGTATTTTATTGCGCAATTACAAACTGTCTCACCTCTGCTTTCTTTCCACCAATCACCTGCAAACGATAGACGCCTGAAGGAAATATATTTGTGTTGATCACAAGCGAACTTACCGCAACAGGTTTGTCTGCAGCATATACCAGTTTTCCATTTGCATCATAGATCTGTATTCTACGGTAAGAAAAAAGTTCAGCATTGTTAAACTGCACAAACAGATCTGATTTTGTTGGATTAGGATAAAGTTTGATCCTGTTTTGCTGTTCATTTTCACCAACGCCTGTTATAACCGAATGTGTCAGGTTAAAAGTATAGAGTGAAGAACTCCGGCTGATATTTTCACTACGCAAACGGATATAATATTTCCCCGGTTGCAGTTGTTTGCTTAAGCTTACGTTGCTGCCGCTGAACGAACCACTCTTCTCTGCAATTTTTGTTTTTGTATGATCGTACAAAGCTAACCCCAACAGCATATTAGACGGAACTGGATTCACAGTTACTGTCAGCAATTCTTCCTGTGTAATATCAAACGTAAAATTGTCTTCGTCGCTGTCGTAATCAATCGATGCACTGATGGGCAATGAGGTTACAATGGAAGTTGCGGTGTTCAGTGAATTATTGCATTCGTATTGATCGGCACTGTTGGTGGTAAGACCTAACCGATAGGTTGGCCCGGCCATGGTTTTACTGGTTTCGTAAACCATAAAATAATAAGTACCTGCCCCGCAAGCCAGAAGTGAAAAATTAATGGTACCTCCCGCCGAAACACTGGATACACCCAAATATGATTTGTCAGGATTAAACACATGAAGGGTAACTGGTGCATTGCCGGTTACCTGGTCGATAGTAATATTGAGCACACTGATATTGGGCACCTGGATGCAATAGAAATCACTGTCGTTGGCTTTGTTAAATGTGCCGGTTACAAACGAACCAAATGTTAAGGAGTTACATTGTTCAAACTTATTATTAGGTTCGGTTTCTGTTTGCGCAATACAGGCATTAGCAGCAAAAAGTAAAGCAATGAGAAAAAATAGTTTTGGCATTATACAGATTAAAAAATACAGCGGTAAAAATACAGAATTCTGAAAACTGGTAACCTTCAGACATCTTCATTCTCCCCCGTCATTTTACAAATGCTAACTTTACCCTGAAAGCTCGAACGCAAGTGATACAACTCCTTCGCCATATTCACAACTGCACTGTTTGCAACAAACACCTGCCATTGGGTGCAAAACCTGTTCTCCAGTTTTCTGCAAAAAGCAGGATCATTATTATCGGGCAGGCGCCGGGTATTAAAGCACATAACAGCGGTATTCCCTGGAATGATGCAAGCGGAGACCGTTTACGCAGCTGGCTGGGTGTTGATGCCGCAACGTTTTACAATGCAGATATGTTTGCATTAATACCGATGGGTTTTTGTTATCCGGGTAAAGGAAGCAGTGGCGATAATCCGCCACGACCAGAATGTGCACCCCTGTGGCATCCGCAATTATTTGCAAAAGCAAAAACCGCACAACTGAAAATACTCATCGGCAATTATGCACAGGCTTATTACCTCGGCAACAAACAAAAACCTACGCTCACTGAAACAGTAAAAGCATTTCATGATTATTTACCGCATACCATCGTATTGCCGCATCCATCGCCCCGCAACAATATCTGGTTAAAGAAAAACAGCTGGTTTGAAAAAGAACTGCTGCCGGTGCTGAAAGAAAAAGTAAATGCCATCATGTATTGATCATCTGCAGGTAATTACTTCATTAGCCTTCCAAATACAGGTTTGTTTTATCAGAAATAATAAGCGTAGAAGGAATATCAGACAACCACAAACTTTTCGACTCTACCATTTTTTTCCAGCTCTCCAGGCTGATGAGCATCAGATCCTGCTGTTCTAAAAAATCTTTTTCAATTGCCCCCTGATTTTGCAAACTGATATGATTGGGTACTGTTTGCTCTATAGCCCGGATCTTTTCCTTTATGGCAGCATTGTTCCTGATCTGGCCTGCAGCATCAAGCACTACTACCTGTGCTCCGCTGTTATGAATAAGCTTTTGTGCATACGCTACAAGAAAACTGTCCTTTACATCAAACACCGGCACAAATACACGCTGCGCTTTACTGAAATCTTTATTGATGAACACTCCCACCGGTATCAGCGATTTTGTTATGATCTGTTTTGTGCGTTCATCAAAAGGTGAGCTGTCGAAAAAGTTTTCTTTACCTGTTACTGTGTTCAACAGTTTTTCAGGATTAATGATGCGGGTAGTAAATCCAAGCAGCTTACCCAAAAAACTTCCTTCGTAAATCGACTGTCCTAACCCGATCAGCAACAGATCATAATCGCCTTTATTCGCCACGCTGGTAATGTCACTGTCGAAATCGGTTGATGCTTTGAATAGTGTGGTGATCTTCCTGTTGAGATGAATAGACTCTTCAATAACAGGTTTAAAACTTTCGCTTTCATACGCATCCATATCGTAATGATGCAGATCATCGGCCGATGAAAGATGCATGGCTGTAAACGTGGCATTGCCGTTTAATTTCTGTGTGAATCCATTTGCCAGCTTCAGCAAGGTTCTTCCCGATTCGGGTTTACCAAACGACAAGAGTATTTTGTATTTACTGATGGCTTTTACTTCCGGCGATGCTTCTTCCTTTTTCGACTTAAATGCCCAGTTAATAAAATCAAGTGCAGGCCCTGTCATAAACGTGGTGACCAATGCCATGAGCACCATCATAGAAAATACTTCCGGTGTTAATACACCAAGATCGTAACCAATATTCAGTACCACCAGCTCCATCAATCCTCTTGTGTTCATCAACGCACCAATTGAAAGGCTGTCTTTCCAGTTTTGCCCCATAAACTTTGCGGCCAGCGCACTGCCTATAAATTTCCCTGCCACTGCAATTAAAATAATAATGCCGGTGAGTTTCCATATTTCCGGATCGTTAAGCAACCCTATTTGTGTACGCAATCCTGTAAACACAAAAAACAAAGGCAACAAAAGTACCAGCGCCACATCTTCCACTTTATCAATAAACAGGTTCCTGAACTTTACATTCTCCGGCATAATAGCACCTGCCATAAACGCACCAAACAAAGCATGGATACCAATGATCTCCGTTGCATAAGCCGAAAGGATGAGTGTAAGAAAAATAATGGCCACGACCGGTTTGCTCAGGTTCTCTCTTGAGTTGTAAATATTACCAATGCGTATAAGAAAAGGACGCACAATTTTGATCATCAGTAACACATAAGCCAATGCCATAAGGATGGTGTAGAAAGAACTCACTACAGAACCTGCCTTTACAATAGCAATCACCGCAGCAAGAATACACCAGGCAGTAATATCATCGGCAGCAGCACAGGTAATGGCTACCGTTCCCAGTTTTGTTTTGCTGATGCCACGCTCCTGTACAATTCTTGCCAATACCGGAAACGCTGTAATACTCATGGCAATTCCCATAAACAATGCAAACGATAAAAACTGTACACCATCGGGCGCATAGGCATTGTAAATAAAATAGGCAAGCCCCATACCCAATGCAAACGGAATGATGATACTTGCATGACTGATAACCACAGCTTCATGTGTTTTATTCCGCAGCACTTTCAGGTCAAGCTCCATCCCCACGATAAACATAAACAGGATCAAACCAAGCTGACTTAAGAACTGCAGGTTACCCAGTGATTGTGATGGAAAAAGAATAGCAGAAAATTCCGGGAAGTACATTCCGATGAGTGAAGGGCCTAACACAATGCCTGCGATCATTTCACCGATAACAGTTGGCTGACCAATCTTTGTGCAGATCCATCCAAACAGTTTCGCTACAAGAATAATTGTAACGATCTGCGCCAGCAAAATAGCCAGCGGGTGTTCAAGATTATGCACCAATGCTTCTTTAAAATCGGCCCATTGACCTTGTTGGGATGTATGAACAACAATGTCTCTGCCCGATTCCAGTTTTGCACCCAGCAATACGATCCAGTACATAATGGCCGAAAAACCACCAATAATGCCCAGGTAAAAAAGACTGTTCTTTGCTTTAGCCATTTGCCCGTTGTTTAGTAATGATCCTTATTGTATTTGATTTCATTTCAGGGAAACAAAAAATCAATGCAAAAATGCGGCCTGTAAAAATGCAAATACCCCCTTTGCAGAAACACAACACAAAAAATGTAACAACACCTCTTTACTTTTTGTAAAAAACTGTTACGGTATACTTCACTCAGCGAAAGTTTAAGGTTACCGCCCGAGGCATCGGGAATATTGGTTGTTATTTCATCAAACGAAAACAACTGTATGGTATGTAAGGAGATCAGTTCTTTTTTATTAATCCGCACGAAATTATTTTCAGGAAGAAGTTGCTGCAGTTTTTCAAACGAAATATTTTTTAGTGTGATCACTGTACGGTCGAACAGTTCTGCAATTTTATCTCTGCTGTCAATTTCTGATGTGCGGATATAACAAAGCTGATCGAAGAATACAAGCGCTTTGCCCTTATCGGTATTAAGCTGAATAAATTTTTTGTTTTGTTCTTTATTCGCCAGCCGCTCCCTGGCTTTTGCTACAGCCTGTTGTAAACGTTCTTTCTTTACTGGCTTGCGTACATAGTCAATTGCATCCAGATCAAACGCCTCCGCTGCATACTCTTTATACGCTGTTATAAAGATCACTGGCTTGCCATTTAGCAGGTTGGCTACCTGCAGCCCGTTTATACCCGGCATTTCAATATCAAGTATACAGAGATCGAAATCAAGCTTCGGCAGCTCGTTTAAAAACAGCTCAGGATTATTGAACGCTTTTACCACTTCCAGCTCGGGAAGTTGTTCACAAAGCAGTTTCAGGTAGGTTAAACCCGGCAGTTCATCATCTAACAGTATGCATCGCAGCTGTATGTTCACGCAGGTTAATGTTTAAATGAGCAATATGAACATTGTCTTCCACAAACCTGTTCAGTTTATAATGATCTTTGTAAATAATGCGTAAACGCTGCTCCAGTGTTTCGGTGCCAATACCTCCTCTTTCTTTTTTTAGTGGCGATTTAGGTGATACCTTATTGGAAACAGTAAGAAAAAACTGGCTGTCTTTAAATTCAAACACTATTGAAATAAACGCATCTTCACTTTGCAGATCGGCATGCTTGAATGCATTCTCGATGAGGTCGATGGAGATAAGTGGTGCTATCAACGGCTGATCATACATCGGATCAGCTTCATTGATCTTTGTTTTCACGTTCAGTTCAAACAACGGACTTAGTTTGATCTTGTTGATCTCAACAAGATTCAATGCAAACTCAATTTCTTCTTTTGCTGTTACAAACTTGTTACGGCTTTCATATAAAATATAATCCAGCACATTGGCCAGCTTATCCAGTGCAAAATAAGTCTGGTAGGCATGCGACTGTATGGAGTTGAGGATATTCTTAAACAGGTGCGGATTGAGTTTTGATTCAAGTGTTGCAAGCTGCAAACTGTTTACCTGGCTTTCCAGCTGTTGAAACTTGGCTGCCGCCTCATTTTTTATACGCTCTGCTTTCAGTAACCGCAGCTGCAGGTACACAAGCACACACAGCAAAACAACTACTGCACCAGCGAACAGATAAAGAGACAGGTTTGTTACAGCTGCAAGTTGAAACATAGTTCTTCTTTAAATTGAAAGAATATGTTGCAAGTTACAGGTTACTGTTTTTTAGCAGGAGGATTTGTTTTGTGAGAAAGAGGCCTTCGCCTCTTCATCCTCACCAGTTTCCTTCCTGTTCATCATTGGTACGTTCCGGCTGTTTGGGCGCATTGGTTTGCCAGTGTTTATCGTAGCGAACAAAAAATGCAAGCCAGCCTGTTCTTGACACACGCATAAAATAAGGTTGCAGTAACAGCAACAAAACAGAATTGATTGCAAGCCAGTAAAACACACGGTTATCATCAATGGAAATACCGATCAACAGCCACCATGCAAGAAATGTAGCCGCAGTAAATGCAAGCGTAAGCGCATACGCTACATAACTGGCACCATAATAAAACCCCACTTCAAGATTAAACGGCTGCTTACACACAGGGCATTCTTTGTTCATCTTCATCGTGTGTTTCAGATTCCAGGGGTTTTTGTATTCAAACATATCACCCATTCTGCAACGTGGACATTTACAAATGAACAAGTTCACCACACCGGGCTTACGCTCATGCTGAAAGCCGCTGTCTTTATGCTGCATCGAAAAATCGTTTGACTCCATGATCTTATTTTTTAATGATCTGTTTCCTGAACACTTCCGGTGTTACACCGGTATACTTCTTAAAAAATTTTGAGAAATACGAATTATCTGCAAACGCAAGCTCGGCTGCTATTTCCGAAACGGTCATGTTTGCATTAATCAGCAAACGCTTTGCTTCCAGTACAACCCTGTCCCTGATCAGTTCACCAGCCTGCCTGCCGGTTAGATCTTTACACAACGCATTCAAATGATTAGGCGTTACATACAACATGGCTGCATAATCTTTTGTGAGTTTCTTTTCTTTGTAATGCAGCCCGATCAGTTTTTGAAAATTGGTTAACAGCAACGAATTATAATTTGTCGGTTGCTGCTCCTGTTCTTTATCGCTGTACCGGCTCACTGTTACAAACAATTGCACCAATGCTGCCCTTACCACATCATCTTTCAACACTCGTTTCGAATTTGCTTCCTGCACAATGTGTTCTAAAATTTCTTCCACAGCAGCTCGTTCTGTTGGCGGCAGATCGATCACCTGTTTTGCTGCAATGCCCGAAAAGAAACCGAACTGATCAGTATACCTCGGGTTCGCAATAAATGCATGCAGGAACTGTTCCGAAAAATTCACAATAAATCCATCGGGTGCCGACGCAAAATCCCAGGCATGCACCTGGCCGGGGATCATAAAATATATCTGCCCCGCAGCCACATGAAAATTGACAAAGTCAATGGAATGTGTGCCCGAACCTTTGCTGAAATAAACCAAATGATAAAACGAATGCCTATGCGGAAAATGCAGGTTCCTGTGTTCATCTAAATAATGCGCAAAATGATCGGCTGTAAGATCCTTTGCAGAAACTGCATCGGCTTTTAATGTATCAATGCTGTAAACAGGTAATACTTGCTTGCTCATTTGGCGGGTTTATTGCTCCTGCAAAATTACGTAAGCCCTACCCGCAGCAGGGGTAGTTTTTATGGATTTCGTGGTACTTTTTATGGATGGGGAAGAAAAACGATAGACAACAGTGGTTTATAGTTCATGGCCTATAGATTGTACAATTGTTCTTATATACAACAACGTACGCAAAAAAGAAACTGTTTCGTTGCGGTTAAACCGGAACGAAACAGTTTCTTCAATTACATCATTACAGGAACTAAAAATAATAGATACCACGAATCGAAAGCGCTGCAGCACTGCTCTTAGTGGCAGGGTACTGGGTACCATCTTCAAACGATTGAACCCAGGCATGGTTTGCATCAACTTCTGAAGAGCTCCAGTAAACACCGCTAAAACCACCAATAGCTTTCCTGTTTAAATACATTTTATTCAAGTCATCTTTACTTGGTAAAGCAAAATAGTACAAAGTATTGTTTATTACTACGTTTCTACATAGGTATACAGCGGGAATGATGCCGCCGTAAAAACAACTGGATTGTATATTGGTTGAGTTATCGAAAGCAGTTCCAAGAGCCGTACTTATTGGAATATAATAAGGGGCACATGACAGGCAAAAGCCCATGCAACCCCAGGTACTGGATGTTGGCTGGTCGAATGGAACACAAGCGATGCCGTGTATTTCACCGGCAACATAACGGGGATCGCCGGGTTGAAAGATATAGGCAACCCTGCTAACTCCTAAATCGCCACCCACTTCCCAATCAGTGCCATTACAGTTTTCATCTATTCCGTTGCCGCATATTTCTCTTGCGCTTGGGTTAATAGCTGCATTATTATCATTGCAATCGCCCATTTGTCCATAACCGCAATTATTGTTGGGTACATAGCCATCACCATCCTCATCATCTAATCGTACATCACCATGTGCTTTATGGTCGGCCCATGCTGCAACATTGATATTGATAACCATCCATGCTTTCTTTTTCGCATCATAATGACAGATATCAATTTTGGATGCCGATCCTCTTGCCGCAATAGAAGCGCCGGTTTCATCCTGCGGTTGTTCAGTAACCGTTTCTTTCTGGCAGGCCGTTAGCAACAGAACAGCCAGCACAGGTAATAAAAATTTTCGCATAATAGTTGTTATTTAAAGTTGAATGATTGACGAAAAGCGGTTTGCATTGTTGCCAATATTGGATACCTGTTTAATATCCCGGTTGATCTTTGCTACATGCACATCCGTAAACAAAATGAGCAGCAATATCAACACGATCACGAGCAGTAACAGGATAATGAGGTCACTGTATTTTTTTAAGATGGGCATGCAGAATGTTTCATCTAATCTACTACCGAGGATAAGGGCCATGCAATTTTTTGGGCTGGCAAATGCCTGTCAGACACCTGTCAAAAACCTGTCAATGAATTGAAAGGGAAAATCGAAAGTTGAAAATTGAAAGTGGGAAGTTTTGAAACAGCTCTTAGTTCTGAATTGCAAATTCTCAGTTCTTAAGTTCTAAGTTTTAAGTTGTGACCGACTCACGGAGTTTTATCCAGAACTCAGAACTTAAAAAACTTAGAACTTATTAAATCGCAGAGATGATCGTTTCCAACTCAGTTGTGGTGCCGGTGCCGAATCGTTGCCGCAACCGGTGACGGGTTTTATGCACACTATCCAAACCAATGCCCTGCATGGCTGCAATCTGTTTGGTGCTGAGCTGTATCTTGATCAAGGCAGCCATCCGTTGTTCGGCTTCGGTAATGCCCGGGGCTTTATCACGTAGAAGTTTAAAAAAGGAAGGATATGTTTGTTCAAAAAGCGATTTAAAATTCTGCCAGTCGGTTTCAGTAAGGATCATCTGCCGGCTGAGCTCTTCAATGGTTTGCGCATCATGCTGCTTGTGTTGCTGCTGCTCAATGCTGGCCTGCAGTTCTTCAATGCGGTTGTTCTTGTTAATGATCTCTTCCTTGAACAAGTCCATTTCCTTAGCCGCCTGCTGCTGACGCTGCTCTGCTTTTTTTCTTCTCCCGTTCAACCACCACATAGCAATCGCCGCCATTACAACCAGCAACGCAATACCGGTATTCCGCAGGTTGATCGACCGGTTCTTTTCGTCCGTCATTCGCTTTAATGCCAGCTGTTCTTTTTCATACTCAGCTTTAATAAACACATAGCGGTTATTACTTTCTTCCCGTGCATGGCTCACGCTGTCGTTATAACTGCGGGTGAGTTTTAAATAAGGATAGGCTTTATCGGGCAAACCCATTGCTTCATAACAGGCAGCCAATGTTTCATACACACGGTTCAGCAATTCTTTGCTTCTTCCATTGTTAAGCGATGCACTTTTCAGCAAAGCAGGAACAGCTGTTTGAAAATCTTTTTCCTTCATGGCAATCTTCCCCAGCATCTCGTAAGCGATCAATGAATCTTCCGGTTCTTTGCTTGTTTTTGCAATCTCAAACAAACGGGCATTCACAACCTTTGCACTATCCAGCCTATTCAGTTCAACAAACGACGGCAAACGATTTTTATAAGCTATTTGCTGCCACACTGGATTTTTTATTTCAACACAATAACGCTGCAGCTTTTCAAAATAAAATAAAGCCGAATCATGTTGTTGCAACTTGCGGTAGGCAAGCCCGAGATTATTATACGTGTACATGAAACGGAACGGCTTCACCAATGTATCAGCCAGCCGCAGCCCTTTATTCAAATGATGGACAGCATCTTTCGGGTAACCTGCCACCAGCAAAGCTTCGCCCACCCACATATAAAAAATACTCACGGCTGCAAAGTTCTCCACGCCGAGGTAATCATGCAATCGCAAAGAGGCAAGTGCATATTGAATCGAAAGCTCCTGCTGGTTCATGGAGTTCAGCATTTCGCTGTACCATCGTCCAAACTCAGCCTGCAAATAAGGATCTTCTATTTCAACAGCCTCGTTCAGGCATGCTTTCATTTGTGCGGCATACAATGAATCATCGGGCCTTATATGATAGAAGAATATTTTTGCTTTAACAGACCTCCCTAAAAGTTGTAACCGTTTATTTCCTTTTGCACATGCCGAATCAATTGCAATTGCTGCCCTGATCTTTGAAGCAGAATCGATCTTGGTGATATCGTAATAAACGGTATAATGTTTTGTCACCTGTTGTTTGCTTTCATCTTGCAAACGGCTTACCCATTCAGCAACGGGAAGTTTTTTTTGCGCAGCAGTGCACAGGGAAAAGAACAGGAATGCAGATA
>JAACZX010000258.1 GCA_009996555.1 Chitinophagaceae bacterium
ATGCCAAACATGAGTGTGTTTGAATATAATGCAGAGGGAAATCTTACAACCAATTATTTTTCTCCTGCAGGAAATATTCAGGGACAGTACAGCCGCATCTACAACCCTGTAGCAATGGCCGACAAAGCCAAGTACTCTGTAAAAGGTGATCGTGTTATTCCACGCTTTCAGATTGATTATGATATCATCAAAAAAGTATTGAAAGCAACATTTGATGTACAGTTCGATATCAACAACACAAAAAACAACAGCTTTCTTCCACAGATCGCAACTGGTCGTCCAAACACAGAAACCGTTGTTAACCGTGCTTACGATGGCGATATTGATGCTTTCAGTGTTGGCACCAAAACAAGCCTCATCTATTCGCCCCAGTTTAAAAACGACAAGCACAATGTGCAGGCGTATATGAATATTCTCACAAACGATTATACGGCCGTGTTCCAGGAAGTCATGTCATCAAACACTGCTTCTTCGTTGCTGGTTGATCCTTCTGTTGCATCCCGTACACAAAACAATGAATTAAGAGCAGTGTCCGGGCAGTCGCAAACACGCTCTGTTGGTGCTTTGCTTGGCGCACAATATGGTTTTGCAGATAAATACATGATTAACCTTACAATCCGTGGCGATGGTAACTCCCGTTTCGGGCCTAATTACCGATATGGACTGTTTCCTTCAGCTTCAGCACGCTGGCGTATTTCAGGTGAGAACTTCCTGAAAGATGTAAAGTGGCTGGATGATTTGAGTTTGCGTGCAAGTTTTGGTATTGCAGGTGAGGTGCCCCGTTATGATTATCTCTTCTATAATACTTATACTACTTACGACTTTGCGTATCTGGATCAAACAGGTATTTATCCTTCACGTATGGAATTGAAGAACCTGCGTTGGCAAACATTGCGTGGTACAAACATCGGTTACAATGTTAGTGCATTCCGTGGCCGCTTCCGTATGGATGGTGAGATTTATCGTAACCGTACAAAAGATATGTTCTTTGATGGTTTGCAGATTGCTTCTTACACCGGCTATAACTCATTGTTCATGAATGTGGGCACCATGGATAATCAGGGTTGGGAGCTGGCAGTGTGGACACAGCCTTACAAAACAAAAAACCTCACAATTGGTTTCGATTTTAATCTTGCAGCCAATCAGAATATTATTCGATCAATTTCTGAGTTCTATCCAAATCAACGTGGTGACGTAACCAAGAATGGTGAATATCTCCGCCTGTTACAGATAAATAATCCATTTGGTTCATTCTACGGATATCGTTACAAAGGAGTATATACATGCGTTTTAACTATCCGCAAACCGATTATATTTTCCAGCCAGGCGATGCCATGTATGAGGATATTAATAATGATGGAAACATTAACTATATGGATGTTGTTTATCTCGGCAATAGCAATCCTAAACTTACGGGTGGTTTTGGGCCTTCCGTTACATGGAAGAATTTCCGTTTAACATCCTTTTTTACATTCCGTTGGGGATATGATATTGTGAACGGAACAATGATGAGTACCACCAATATGTACAATTTCGATAACCAGAGTACCGCTGTATTACGTCGTTGGAAAAAAGAAGGAGATGTAACAGATATGCCACGTGCCTTGATTGCCGGTGGATTTAACTGGCTGGGCAGCGACCGTTATGTTGAAGATGCATCGTATGTACGTTTCAGAACGGTAACATTACGATACAATTTCGATAAAGTTGCTCTGAAAAAAATGAAAATGAAATCGGCCAGCTTTTATGTAACAGCGGAAAATCTTTTTACAATCACAAACTATTTAGGCCAGGATCCGGAAGTGTCATTACGTGGCTCGGATCCGTTCAGGGTTGCTTACGATAACTCAATGACACCACCCGGTAAAAACATTACACTCGGAATTGTTGCAACATTTTAATTTGATTGAGCATGAAACAGTATAAACTATTTACATATTTTTTTATCGTTTTGTTGATGGTAGCAGGAAGCGGTTGCAAAAAATGGCTGGCTCTGAAACCGCAGGATGGTATCATCAAAGAAGAATTCTGGCAAACCAAAGAGCAGGTTCGTGCATCGGTATTCGGTATCTATTCTTCAATGATGGAATATTCGTCTGGCAACTATACAACTACGGGCTACATTCCTTCAATGGCTGAATTATTTTTTGTATGGGGCGAGAGCAGGGCCGATCATGTTGCCAATGCTACTGCATCAAGCTTTGATGATATTGCACTTGTGAATGTAAATATTCAGCCAACCAATGTAAATGCCAACTGGCGCCCATTTTACCGCACCATTAATTTTTGTAATACTGTTATTGAAAAAGCGCCTGAAGTACTTAAAACCGATAATACATTTACACAACAGCAACTTGATAATTATTTAAGCGAAGCCTTAACCATCCGTGCTCTTATGTATTTTTATCTGGCACGTACATTTGGTGATGTTCCGTTGAAGCTGGATGCAACACTAAGTGATGAAAATATTAAGCCTATTCCCAAATCAACACAGGCCCAGGTATTTGCTCAAATTGTAAAAGACCTTACAGAAGCAGAGTCAAAAGCAGTTGTTTCCTATGGTGATCAGACATCGGATAAAGGCCGTGTTACAATATATTCCATTAACGCCATTCTTGCAGACGTGTACCTGTGGATGGAAAAATATACAGAATCAATTGCTGCTTGCGATAAGATCATTAACTCCAACAAGTTTGGTTTAATACGTGGGGCTACAAAAAACGGTATAGCAGTTGAGTACAACGATTTATGGTTTAATACGCTTTATTATAATGGCAATTCAAACGAAGGTATTTTTGAATTACAATTCAGTCAGCAGCGTTTAAATCCATATTTCGGAATATTTTCTTCAAGTGTCTCTGTGCGTCGTTGGGTATCACCCGGCGATCTGATGGATCGTGTGTTTACTGTTGATTACACCAATGATAAAAACTACGATATACGTGGCGATGGTGCATCTGTACGTGCCGCCACAACTACCATCTGGAAATATGTTGGTGCCAATGCAACTGGTTCTTTTACCGTTATGCAGATGTGCTGTTAATGAAAGCTGAAGCATTAAATGAAATAGGACAGGGGCAACAGGCACTCGACATTATTTATACCATCCGTGACAGAGCAAATGCACTGGATAATACAGATCTTACTCCTACAGCAAACGACAAAAACCTCATCCAGGATTTTATTCTTGAAGAACGTGCCCGTGAGTTTTGTTTTGAAGGCAAGCGCTGGTTTGATGTATTGCGGAATGCCAAGCGTAAAAATTACGAACGCTTGAGCATTTTGCTCAGTATGGTTGCGATCAGTGCACCACCTAATTCACAACAGTCGGCCCAGGCAAAGCTGCGTGATTATAACAGCCATTACCTGCCGATCTACCTCTATGAGATCCAGACCAACAAACTGCTTGTACAAAACCCCTTTTATAAATAATAGAAACCTGCATTATGAAAAGAAATATTCTTCTTGCATCAAGTCTGGTTCTGATTCTTTCCCTGATCATAAGTGTATCGGGTTGTAGAAAGTTTAAACTTGAGGAATCAACCACCAGCGATGTGAATATCGTAGGCTATCTTGATAAACACATAGATTCATTCAGCCTGTTTCGCCAGATACTTGACAGAACAGGTAACTCTGCTTTTTTAAATGCATACGGAGCATATACTTGCTTTGCTCCAACAAACAGCGGCGTAAAAACTTACCTGTCTGGTATAGGAGCAGCTTCAGTTGATGCCGCCGATCTGAATACATTAA
>JAACZX010000627.1 GCA_009996555.1 Chitinophagaceae bacterium
ACAGATGCGTATGCCTATAAAAACATCTGGCTTTTTCTTTCAACCCGTCAACCCGGCGACAGCACATTTAAAAAAGAACGTTTTGAATTGATCCTGCAGGACCAGGAGGGCAAATGGATCGGCACAGGCATGAGCGATATTTGGGAAGTGCGTTATCCCTTGTTTACAAATATCCGGTTTACAAAACCGGGCAACTATACCATCCGGCTTCAGCAAACAATGCGTGACAATCCGTTGTTACATGTTATGAATGCCGGTGTACGCATTGAAAAAGCAAAATCATAATGGCATATACTAATAAAGTATATAGTTTTCGCAATTTCTCCTTTTGGTTCTGGATACTCCTTATTTATGTTATTGCCGCACTGGTATGGTGGTTTATTTCGCTGGAACGGCAAAGTGCTGACATGACGGCACTGAAACTTGCACAGTTAAAACTTGATGACCCCGGTTACGATTCACTGCGTGATCAGGCATTGCTGTTTCAAAGAAGACAATCAGCAAAATATGTTGGTGAAGGCATTACCTTTCTTGCGCTGATCATTGCCGGAGCTGTGTTTGTTTACCGCTCTATCCGTAAACAGATCGAAGTATCTGCCCTGCAGCAGAATTTTATGATGGCCATTACGCATGAATTAAAAACACCCATTGCCACCACCCGCCTTAGTATTGAAACAGTTTTGCGCCGCAAGCTTGATGATGTGCAGCAACAAAAACTTTTGCTGAGCGCTCTTAGCGAAACAAACCGTTTAAACATACTGACCAATAATATCCTCCTGGCTTCGCAAATGGAAGAAAAGAATTTTCAACGTGAGCATGAAGAAGTAAATCTTGCTGATGTGGTGGAAACGGTGGTAAGTGATTACAAGAACCGCTATCCTTCCCGACGCATTGAAGCCAGTGCCGATAAAGACCTGTACATTGAAGGCGATGAATTGCTGATGCAGATAGCGCTGAGCAATTTAATTGATAATGCGTTAAAATATGCACCAAAGGAAAGCCCGGTGTATGTTGATCTGATGAATGATGATGACAATACGCAGATCAAAGTGAGTGATGAAGGACCCGGTGTACCGGATGAGGAAAAGCAAAAGATCTTCGAAAAATTTTACCGCAGCGGTAGCGAAAACACCCGCAAGGCAAAAGGCACAGGGCTGGGTTTATACCTCACCCGCAAGATCATTACTGATCACAATGGTGACATTTTTGTGATGAACAATACTCCGCACGGAAGTATTTTTGTTATTCAGTTTTAAATACAACACACATGTCGGCAGCAACCAAAGCATCAATATTACTGGTGGAAGACGAAGAGCATTTGCTGGATGCTTTGAAGCTGAACCTTGAACTGGAAGGTTACGAAGTAACAACAGCAGGCGATGGTGCAGCAGCTTTAAGAGCCGTGGAGAATGAATACTTCGATCTGATCATTATGGATGTGATGATGCCGGAGATGGACGGCATCAGCGCTACAGAAAGCATACGCATCCGCAAGAACGAAGTGCCCATTCTTATCCTCAGTGCTAAAAATACCAGCACCGATCGTGTGCTGGGTTTAAAGAAAGGTGCCGACGATTACCTCACCAAACCATTCAATCTTGAAGAGTTGCTGCTGCGTGTTGAAAAGCTGATTGAAAAGAACAAGAGAATACTGGATAAAGATACCATTGGCGAAACTTATAGTTTTGGCAATAACCACATTGATTTTAAAGCACAGGAAGCTACCAACTTTAAGAACGAAAAAATACAGCTGAGTAAAAAGGAAAACATGCTGCTGCACCTGCTCATTGAAAATAAAAATGAAGTGGTAACCCGTGAAAAGATCCTGCAGGTAGTTTGGGGTTACAATGTTTATCCTACCACACGCACCATTGATAATTTCATCCTCAACTTCCGCAAGTACTTTGAAGAAGACAGCCGTAACCCGGTGTATTTTCATTCTGCAAGAGGCGTTGGGTATCGGTTTGTGGAGGGGGAGTAACCTTATTTAGTTTGTTTCATAGAAACTTCATCTGCTAAGTATACTTTAATATCATGTTGCTGCCTCCCAAAACACTTGGTAAAATAATAAGAATACAAGAATTGCTTTTATTAGTTATTCTAGGACTATGTTATTATGCCTACTTGCTTCTTATTCCCGTTTCGCAGCAAGCTCATAACAAACATAGCAACGTGGGTGATCTTATTAGCCTGTTATACTTTGTGGCTTCACTCTCTTGCTTTCTCCTTAGTCTATTTACTTTATTAAAGCAGAAGAATGTCCGATACTTTTTCTTTCTGTTTGTATTAGCGATCGCTCTTGTTTATTGGGGTTACCAACTCGGAGATTTAAGTTGCGTAATATGCGCAAGAGCTTGAGTGAAAAATGGTCTTTTACCACTGTAATCATCTCACCGAAAAAAACACCGAGGTTGTATCTCCTGACCAGTCGCATTAACTGTAACAAATCAAGCCCAGCTATATGCATGTGTCGTTGGTGACAACACCGAACAACGGCGGCCGGTGTACAATTTCCTATCTTTAGAATGATGATGAACACAAACGGAGGCAAAAAAACAGAAAGCATTCAATTTAAAAGCCAATGAATATTACAATTACTGACCCTAAAGCAACGGAAACCCACCAGAAATACTATCGAACGCTTTTGAACCATTCCGGAAAGAATGGCAATCTTATTCTTTTAATTTATCTGGCCATTGGCTTGCTTTTGATTTCGTATGACCTCTCGAATTTCAATGATTGCTCGTTCAAACTAAATACAGGACTTTTAAAGGGCAAGCTCTTGAATAATGAGATGGAATGTATCAACTTACACTTAAGCTTAGGAATCGGGATAGGATTTTGCCTTTTATCGCTTTCGTCATTACTTAGCCTCAGCCGTTATAAAGAAAAGTCTTTATTGCAATACTGGAAAAAAACAAAACCCTTTATGGCAATTCCAATACTCAAACTACAATAATTGATGATACTGGCATTCAGGTGGTTGGTGAATCTTTTCGCTTTCAATATCAATGGTGCTTGTCAAAATGTTTTTTTCGATTTGATAATTATGTGGCCATCTATGCAGAAAATATGTCTCTCCTATGCTGCATTATTAATCTTAACTTATTAGAAGATCATACAAAGACTGAATTACTGTCCTTTCTTGAAAAAAATCTTAAGGAAGAAAATATCCAACAGCTCAAAAAATATATATTATAACCTTGTCATCAATCGTTACGGTCTTTACCAACCCATAAAGAAATATAATATCTGCATGAAGATTTTAATATTCATCATTGTCACTTCCGTTTTCTTACTTATTGGCGGCCTTGTATATCTAATTTACCTGCCATTTAAAAAAAGATTCATTAACAACGGTAGTCTAACACCAAAGAAAAGTAAACTAATCAACACGTTTTACTTTAGTCTAGTTATGTTGATTTCGGCTTATTTCACATTCGAGGCCATTTACCCAGGCAAAAAATTTTATAAAGATGAGTTTAGGAAAGTAACACAAAGGGATATTCCTGAGTCTGCAGAGTTTATTAAAAAGAGTGCATCATATCCAGATTTTCACGGCGACTATTGTTCAAGTTCACAAATCAGGCTTTCCAAAGCGGATTATCAAAAGCTGCTAAGACAGGTTAAGACAGATACACTACTAACAGAAAATGGGGAATTAATATATTCAGATGAATTTGAAAAAGCATTAGATAATAAAAAAGCAACCAGAATTATTTACAGTTATACAAGGCAAATTGAAGGTAAA
>JAACZX010000628.1 GCA_009996555.1 Chitinophagaceae bacterium
AATCGCTGCTGCGCAGGAAGCCATATCCGTCAGGCATCATTTCCAATACGCCTTCACCTTGTATCACACCATCAAATTCAATGTTGAACGGCTGTTCACGCTTATTGGGGTATTGTTGCTTTTGAGGCTGCGGTGCACGTTCAGGAGCTGGTGCCGGAGCTTCAGCTTCCTGGTTCGATTCTGCAAGTAATTCACCGAGTTCCATTTCCTGCGGACCGGCTACAAAATCATCATCACCGGGTAATGTAAATCCGGGAGGAATAATGGGTGCTTCTGTAAGAGGTTGCTCAGGTTTTTTAACCACTTTTTTAGGGGCCGGGCCTTCTTCTTTTTTCTTGCGGGCTTTGGGTGCATTTTCTTTATCGCCACTTTCCACTACGGCCTCTTCGGTTCCCGATGCGGTGGTGGTTTTCACAATGCGTTTGCGCTTACCTTTTTCTTCTGCGCCTTTGTTTTCACTTGCCATAACAGCTTGTTTATCGAGGATTTTATAAATGAGTTGTTGTTTGTCTAATTTTTTTGCGCCGGCAATTTTCAGCTGCTCGGCCACGTCCAGCAACTCAGGAACGAGCATGTCGTTCAATTGGAGAATGTCGTACATAAATGATGATTCGTTAACACGGATAGATAAGTTAAAACCTGGAACTTGTTTTTAGATCTGTAAGTATGAATAGCTAATGTTTATGGGAACCTGGAACGACCGAATTTGATGAGCTTTTGGAAGATCGGATAATTAAATTTCAGTCGGAATCCAGTGCAATGTTACGGGAAATTTGGAAAAAGCAAAAAAATTAGTACAACCGGGTTATCTGCCAAACTAAGTGGCAATCAGAGTGTACAGCAGAAAAAGGGGACATAGTGATGGTCTATAATTATCTTTGCCGCTCTAAATTTCAGTGTTTATGTTCAACAAACGGGTTAAGATCAAAGAATTGCTCACTTGGGAGCCACAGCAGCAGGAAGTAACAGTAATGGGTTGGGTACGTACGTTTCGTAACAATCAATTCATTGCGTTGAACGATGGCAGTACAAATAATAACCTGCAGGTGGTACTTGAGCTGGGTAAGTTTGATGATGAAACCCTGAAACGTATTACCACATCTGCATCGTTGAAGGTGGTTGGTACGGTGTTGCCTTCATTAGGCAAGGGACAGAAACTGGAACTGAAAGCCACTACGCTGGAAGTGTTGGGCGATAGTGATGCGGAAAAATATCCCTTACAGCCAAAGAAGCACAGTCTTGAATTTTTACGTGAGATCGCACACCTGCGGTTCCGCACCAACACATTTGGTTCGGTCTTCCGTCTGCGTCATGCATTGGCATTTGCAGTACATAAGTTTTACAATGAAAAAGGGTTTATCTATCTCCATACACCCATTGTTACAGCCAGCGATGCGGAAGGTGCAGGTGAAATGTTTCGTGTAACTACTTTGCCTTTCGATAACCCTCCACGTAACGAAGATGGTTCGGTAAACTTTAAAGAAGACTTCTTCGGCCGTTCATCAAACCTAACCGTTAGCGGTCAGTTAGAAGGTGAGCTTGGTGCAACAGCATTTGGTGAGATCTATACGTTTGGTCCAACGTTCCGTGCAGAAAATTCGAATACAGCACGTCACCTTGCTGAGTTCTGGATGATTGAACCTGAAATGGCATTCTGTGATCTGGAAGACAACATGAATCTTGCGGAAGAATTTATTAAATACCTCATCCGTTATGTGATGGAAAACAACAGGGAAGACCTGGAGTTTCTTGCACAGCGTTTGGCTGAAGAAGAAAAACAATTACCACAGGATAAGCGCAGCGAAATGGGACTCATCGAAAAGCTGGAGTTTGTTGTGAAAAACGATTTTGAACGGATCACTTACACTCAGGCGATCGATATTTTAATACAATCACCGGCTTATAAAAAGAAGAAGTTTCAATACGAAGTAAAATGGGGTATTGATATGCAGAGTGAGCATGAGCGTTACCTGGTGGAAAAACATTTCAAAAAACCAGTGATCGTTACCAATTATCCCGCTGCTATCAAAGCATTTTATATGCGTCAGGATGATGGTTGTGAACCCGGAAAGGAAACCGTTGCTGCAATGGATATTCTTGCACCGGGTATTGGTGAGATCGTTGGTGGCTCACAACGTGAAGAGCGCATGGATAAACTCATGAAGCGGATGGAGGAAATGCATGTACCGGCTGATGAGTTATGGTGGTACCTTGATACCCGTCGTTTTGGAACAGTACCACATGCGGGCTTTGGATTGGGTTTTGAACGGATGGTACAGTTTGTAACCGGTATGGGAAATATCCGTGATGTAATTGCCTTTCCCCGCACACCAAAGAACTGCGAGTTTTAAGCAACATACAGCAAACAAAAGCGTTTTATTATCTTTAGACAAAATCTGAACCATGCAAAAAACGCTTTTGTTCTGCACAATACTTTTTATTGTTCTCACAGCAGGAAACTGCAAAAAACCATCTGCTCCGGATCAGCCTGCAGATACCACAAGTTATCAACCAACCACAACTGGTAGTGAATGGAATTATACAACTACGGGCACAACAGCTTCCGGTCCGGTAAATACCACGTTCAAACTAACTGCTACTTCAAAAGATTCAACAGCAAATGGTAAAACATATCGTGTGTTTACAAATTCTGCCGGGGCCAATGAGTATTACTATAAGTCTGGTAATGAATATGCAAGAATATCTGTTTTCCCGGGATTAGAGCAACGGATAGAACTCTTGTATCTTAAAGATAATTTGGCAGCTGGTGCAAGTTGGAGTGAAGTTAAAAATGTAACTGTACAAACAATCTCCCTGCCCGTAACTGTTACCTATACCATCATAGGCGGAAAATATGATACATCTTTTTCAGGCAGTAATTTTAAAGATGTTATAAGAATAAAAATTTCTCCGGCAATCACTGGGTTAAACTTTGAAGAGAATAACATTACCTATCTCTTTGCAAAAAATGTTGGTATGATCGTAAACAAAGTAAGGCTCAAATCAACCATGCTGGCAATGGATGTAAATACTGAAACGAAGCTGGGAGTTTATACAGTTAAGTAGTCAGGCTTTTTTGTCAGGAGTTTCAGAGGATTTAATAGCCTCTTTACGTATCAGATCTGTAATAGTTTTTTCAAGTTTTCGTAAACGGGAATATAGTTTCAGTATAAGAAAAGAAAAGAGAAGCACACACAAGTATAAAACCAAATCAGCACCTCTTCCAACACCTAATTTGTGTGCAATTAAGTTTGTCCAATCTGGGAACAACACAAATAAAATAGCGGCAAGAGATAAAAAAAAGAAAAGAAGAAGGTCGGCAATGTTATTTCGCCATCTTATAAAGTAAAACACTGTCGCAAGCAAAAAGCCACTGATAAGAATTATTTGAATCCCCGTCATTCAAAAAGTTTATGTAAAAATAGGTCGAAAAATATTCTGATACTATTTAAGGCAGATTGACCTTTTTGTTTTGAGTAATCCGTATAATTTATTTTAACAGGAATTTCAATGTAGTGCAGTTTGTTTTTCCTTATCGCCAGTAGGATTTCGGATGCATGAGCCATCCTGTTTTCTTTCAATTTGATTTTGGATGCAGCTTCTGCTGTCATAGCTCGCAGTCCGTTATGGGCATCAGAAAGAAGGATGCCGCTGAAAAGGTAGTTGATGTACCGGGCTGTTTTCAGTAATAGTCTTCGACCAGACGGTACTTTGTTTTTAATTGAAAGAAAACGTGAGCCTAAGGTA
>JAACZX010000259.1 GCA_009996555.1 Chitinophagaceae bacterium
GTAAAAATAATGAGTCTCTTACTCTTTGTTGTGCCAGCTCCTCATATAGCTGAAGCCCAGATAACAGGCCGTATCCGCAGCCTGAATGAAGTGCTGGATACTTTGTATGCAGACATGATACCGTTATGCAGCCAACTGATCGGCGTGGGCAGAGGGATTGCGGGGTTTGCAGCTACATGGTATATCGCCTCCCGTGTATGGGGCCAGATTGCAAGGGCTGAACCAATCGATCTCTATCCCCTTTTCCGGCCTTTTGTTCTGGGTTTCGCTGTACTGATCTTTCCATCCGTACTTGCCATGATCAATGGCGTGATGAAGCCCACAGTAACAGGTACTGCAAAGATGGTGACCGATTCTGATAAAGCCGTTGCACAACTGCTGAAGATGAAAGAAGAGGCCATTAAAACAACCGCCTACTGGCAAATGTATGTTGGCCCCGGAGGCAGTGGTGATCGTGACAAATGGTACAAATATCATTACGGTGATAAAACTGAAGGAATGATGAACAGTGTCGGCAATGATATCAAGTTCGCCTTCGCTAAATTCTCATACAGTTTCCGCAATTCTGTTAAGCAATGGATGTCGGAAATATTGAAAATATTATTTGAAGCAGCGGCACTCTGCATCAATACCATCCGCACATTTTACATGATCGTACTGGGTATTCTTGGCCCGTTGGTTTTTGGCATTGCTGTCTTTGACGGATTCCAACATACGCTAACGGTGTGGATCGCACGCTACCTGAATATTTTCCTGTGGTTACCGGTAGCAAATATTTTCGGCGGAATCCTTGGAAAGATACAGGAGAATATGCTGAAGGAAGATCTACACCAGATTGCCAGCAACGGCGATACTTTCTTTTCTACTAGCGATACGGCTTACCTCATCTTCATGGTCATTGGTATCATTGGTTACTTCACAGTTCCTTCTGTTGCCAACTACATTGTGCATGCCGGCGGAGGTAATGCCCTTTTACAAAAGGTTACTGACCGTTTCTCAATGGCTTCTAACCAGGCAAAGACCATGGCTCTTGCAGGCGGAGGGATGGCTATCGATGCCTTCGGCAGTTCGGCTTCCAAAATCGGACAAAGCATGGCCGGACATGGTGCCAGTGATAACTATTTCAAAGACAAACTTGCGGGGAAATAATGCGAATCTCTTTTCTGACTGAATCAAAACAATTCCCATGTTCAAAAAAATGCAAAATATTGACACGGCCTTCCGTCAAATGCGCCTGTTCTCAATCGTGTTTCTTATTGCCTGTATTGCTGTAACCGGTTTCATTGTTTATAAAAGTTACCAACTGACGGTTGAAGCACAACAGCGGATATATATTCTGGCCAACGGCAAAGCACTGGAGGCATATGCTGCAGATCGTAAAGATAACATACCGGTAGAGGCAAGAGATCATGTAAAAATGTTTCACCAGTATTTCTTTACTATGGACCCTGATGATAAAGTAATCGAAGCCAATATTAAAAAAGCGCTATACCTCGCTGATGCCTCTGCGAAACAACAATACCTGACATTAAAAGAAAATGGTTATTACTCCAACCTGATCTCCGGCAATATCAGCCAGGAGATCTCAGCAGACAGTATCATCATCAATACGGAGGCTTATCCATTTTATTTCCGCTACAAGGGCGAACAGAAAATCATACGTCCGGCCACAATTGTGAGCCGCAGCCTGATCACCGAAGGTTACCTGCGAAACGTGTCACGCAGTGATAATAATTCCCACGGTTTCTTAATTGAACGGTGGCGCACACTCGAAAATAAAGACATCCATATTCAAAACCGGAATTGATATGAACAGGAGACAAACAAAAGATCGAAATGGTCATCACTGGACAGATAAAGCAGCTGATAAAATCGCCTTCACCGGCATCTGGTTACAAACCAGCATCGCTTCGTATATGAATAAGCGCCTCTCTAAACTATCGAACCGGTATATGATAGCAGTACTTGTTGTCTTTTGTTTTGCAGGCGGAGGGTTCAGTATTTATCTCGCAGGCAACGCCATTTTTGGAATGGAGGAAAAACAAACAGTACTTGAAGTCAAACGAATCAGCACTCCCCGCCACTTTGATAAAACAGGGACTGAGGTTATTAAACAGGATCAGGATGTTCCTGAATATTTATACCAACAGATACAATCCTATAAACGCTATATGGATAGTACAGGGCAACTAATCAGCAAAGAACGGTCAGACAGCATTCTACTGCTCGAACAAATTTATCATTCACAAAAAATAAAATGAAGCGTATGAAACGTGTGATGCAACTGCAGCAAGGTCTGCGAAAAAGAAAACTGATGATGATATTACCACTACTGGTTATTCCCTTCCTTACTCTTGCATTTTGGGCGTTAGGAGGCGGCAAGGGAAACAGCCAACACTTAACAACAAACAATAACGAAGGGCTAAACCTGAAATTACCGGATGCAAAGGAGAAGGAAGAAACGCTGCTCGACAAACTTGGTTTTTATAACCAGGCAGATAAAGACTCGGTGCAACTTGCCGAATGGATGCGCAGTGACCCTTACTTCAGACAACAAATGATGATGAAACAAGAGCCGTCTTTACTTGACCTAGAAGAAATGACGGAAGCCACTGCTTCCAACTATAACCAGCGGCTGCATCTTTCGCCCTATACCGAAACAAAACAAAAACCCGAAGACGAGGTAATGAAAAAATTATCGCTGCTGCAAAAACAGCTGGAAACAAATGCAGCCGGAATATCTGATCCCGGTGAAGGGTATCCTTCCTACTCCTCGTCGCCCGATTTTGCCGGTGAGGTGAGCCGTCTTGAAAACATGATGAACCATATGAACTCCGGTAGTGAGGATGTGGAAATTAAACAGCTCTCCAACGTAATGGATAAGATCCTTGACATCCGGCACCCCGACAGGGTAAAGGAACGAATGAAAGAAAAGGAAACGACTGCGTTAACAAATGTGTTTCCCGTTCTATCTGTTTCCTCCGGGGACACAACTGTTACCGGCTTTTTCGGAATAAATCAGGATTCGATTCAAGTTCAATCGAATGCCATTAAAGCAGTCGTGAATGAAAACCAGGTGCTGGTGACCGGTTCTGTTATCAAACTAAGACTACTGCAGGATATTTATATCAATGGCTCAAAAATCCCCATTGGTAATTTCGTATTCGGTACCGTATCACTGAACGGTGAACGGCTGGAAATTACTATTAACTCCATCCGCTGCGGCAATTCTCTTTTCCCTGTAAAAATGGACGTCTACGACATGGATGGGTTGAGCGGCATTTATGTCCCGGGAGCTATAACACGTGATGTTGCAAAACAATCCACCGATAACAGTTTACAACTTATGGAACTTTCCTCCTTTGATCCTTCCTTCAAAGCACAGGCCGCAACTGCCGGTATCAATACAGTCAAATCACTGCTCAGCCGAAAAGTAAAGCAGGTAAAAGTTATGGTAAAGGCAGGATATAATGTGTTGCTGCAAGATAAGTCTAACCAATAATCATTTACTCTTAAAACAAAAACAATGAAACGATTCGTGTGTTTGCTTTGCGTTTGCTGGTACTTCGTTTCGGCAATAGCGCAAACAACTTCTCTCCAGATCACAACAGACAAAACAACAAGCCTTGTCTTCCCCTTCCCGATCAGGCATGTTGACCGAGGAACAAAAGAAGTGCTGGTACAACTGGTAAAAGAAGTTGATCATATCCTGCTGATAAAAGCT
>JAACZX010000629.1 GCA_009996555.1 Chitinophagaceae bacterium
ACAAGAACAGGAAAACAAAGCATTGAAAATTATACCTTGTTATGTTACACAATACACAAGCGATGAATTGAAAGAAGACCGTGAAAAGAAGCTGCATGATAAAAACAATGCTCTTCACTTCAGAAGGTTTGTAATAAAAGCCGGCATGCAAAAAGGTTTCTAAGAAACAGAATGCACGCCATCTGATTTGTTATTGTGCCAGTATCATCATTGCTGTTAAATGAAGTAAGTATACCAAACGTTATAAAAGTAAAATAATATGAAAAATATTTTGGTTGTCATGATGTTGCTTTTTGTTTCAGCAACCAATAATGCTCAAGGAAAATTAGTACGACCGCAATTTATTGCAGCATCACTGCAAACCAATAAAGCCGGAGAAGATCCTTTACGCCAGTTAACAGTTTATCTTCCTCCCGGTTACGAGAAAAGCACAGAACGTTACCCTGTTATTTATGTGTTACATGGCTATGGAGGAACTGATAGTGTAATGATGAATGTTTGGATCAACTTTAAAAAATTACTTGATGAGGCAATCAAAACCGGGAGGATGAGACCCATGATAGTAGTAGCACCAAACAGCACGACCAAGCTGCAGGGAAGTTTTTATACAAACTCATCTGTTACGGGTAACTGGGCCGATTATATTGGGAAAGATGTGGTGCAGTATATGGATAAACATTTCAGAACAATACCAAGTCGCAAGAGCCGTGGACTTTGCGGCCATTCAATGGGCGGCAATGGCGCATTAAAATTGGGAATGTTGTTTGCCGATACCTTCAGTGCCGTGTATGCACTCAGCCCTGCTGTGCTTGATTGGCATAGCGACTTTTCGCTGTCGAGTCGTGGCTTTAAACGCATCAGCAAATTGAATAATGCAGAAGCCATAGTAAAAGGCCTGAATGAATCAGATGATTTTGATGCATTTTTTGCAGCCGTACTTACTGCTATGGCAAGAGTGTATTCGTCCAATATTTCAAATAAAGAGTTGCTTGCCGATTTGCCTGTGACTTATGTTGGCGACAGTGCTGTATATCATCCTGATGTGATCAGTAAGTGGGAAGCCCAATTCCCTTTTCGAATGATCGATCATTATCTGCCACAGTTGCGAAGTCTTACAGCTTTGAAATTGGATTGGGGACGTAACGAAGATTTTCCACATATACCTTTTACAAGTCTTCAATTCAGTAAAAAACTGGAAGCATACCGCATCAAACATTTTGCTGAAGAATATATTGGTGATCATGGAAATATGCTGGATGGTTTTGACGGTCGGATATTCAATGAATTACTTCCATTTTTTGATAAATACCTGCAATGAGTAAATACTTACTATCGTGTATCATACTGGTCTTAATCAATGCAGCTTGTACAAATAAGGCAAATAGAACTCAAATTTTCGATGTGCATCTGCATGGCGATGCTGCTCCCGAAAAGCAGCTTAGTAATCTTGCCGCAAACAGCGTTCATACAATTGCCGTAAGCACATCGTGGGCACAACAACAAATTTATCAAAGCAATAACCACTTAACTGTATTGCACGGATTATTTGTGCCTTGCCCAAATGGGAAAGTTCCATATAGTTTACAAACATGTTTTGAGGATGGGAAAGAATGGCCCGATGTAAACTGGGTTGAACAGCAGATCAAAGAAAAGAAGATCGATTTTATTGGTGAAGTACTTGCGCAGTATCATGGCATCTCTTCTTCTGACACACTTATGTATCCTTATTATGTATTAGCTGAAAGATATAATCTACCTGTTGGCATTCATACTGGCTCTGCAGGACCCGATCATGGTTGTCCCGATTTTAAAGAAGAAATGGGCAATCCTCTTTTATTGAAAAAGGCTTTGCAACAATTTCCGAAGCTGAAAGTTTGGCTCATGCATGGGGGAGCACCATTTGTAAAAGAATGTATTGAAATGATGAAAACATATCCCGGTTTGTATGCAGATATTTCTGTATTGAATAATCCTGCCATTATTCCGGCAAACGATTTTGCATCAATCATGAAAGCATTTATCGATGCCGGTCTTGAAGACAGGTTGATGTTTGGTACAGACAATGCAGATGTTAAAACCTGTATTGCAGCTATTGAGCAGCTGGATTTTCTTACAGCAAAACAGAAAGAAAAAATATTCTACCAAAATGCAGAAATGTTTTTTCGAGGCAGATAAATGAGGGAAACCGTTTGCGCAACCGATCCTGATGCCTGCTGATTTAATTATCACTATCTTTCGTAATTAACAACTATCCCGATTGGTACAATTGATTTATGCGCTTGTTTTTTCTTTTGTTTGTTGTGGCTTTTTGTTCAAATCGTTCTCTTCAATGGAAACGTTACAGCATAACCGGCAGGGCACAGGGCACAACGTATGCGGTTGTGTATTATGCAAGCGACAGTTCAGCAACGCAGCAAGAGATTGATAGTGTATTGAAGGCGCTTGATCAATCACTCTCACTTTACCAACCCAATTCACTTATTAATCAGTTCAACAATTCAACAAAAGGTTTATTGCTTGATGAGCATTTGAGCAATGTGGTTCGTGCATCAATCAGCACACACAACGCCACCAATGGATTATTTGATGTAACTGTTTTTCCATTAGTGGAAGCATGGGGTTTTGCTGTAAAGAAGATGAATACTGCTCCCGACTCTGTAGCCGTTCGTTCATTGCAATCCTGTGTAAACAGTAAATGGCTGCAGTTGAAAGGGAATTACCTGTACAAGAAAAGGCCCTGTGTAAAAATTGATCTCAACGGCATCGCTCAGGGCTATTCAGTTGATGTGCTTGCTGCTTTCCTCGAATCAAAAAACATCAGCAATTACCTTGTTGAAATTGGCGGCGAAATAAGAGTGAAAGGAAGAAAGCAACCGGCAAACTGTTACTACTTCAGGCAGCTATCGCCGTTATCATGAAACAAAAGGAGAGAAGATCACCCATATCATTAATCCTAAAACAGGATATCCGCAAAAGAATGAACTCATTAGTGTAACTGTTTATGCAAAAGATGCCATAACGGCCGATGCATACGATAATGCATTAATGTTGATGGGGCTTCAACAGGCGTTAGCTTTTGTAGAGAAACGCAAAGACCTCGCTGCCTATTTTATTTATCGTAAAACAAACGGACAAATTTCGGATACCGCAAGTACTTCGTTTTTAAAACTGCTGAATCCGTAACTTAGACCTCTTCTTTTACACAATCAATTACGATACACAGCAACAAGATGTTATGAAACAATTTTTAACGATCGCTTTGATGACAATGACCATTACTGCTTTTTCACAAGGTAGTAACTGGCAATCTTTATTTGATGGCAAAACGCTGAACGGGTGGAAACAAATGACTGGTTCTGCACCTTATGCAGTTGAGAACGGTCAAATTGTTGGAACAACAGTACCAGGTTCACCCAATTCATTTTTAGCAAGTGAACAACGGTTTACCGGCGACTTTGTATTGGAAATGGAAACAATGATGACAGACACCACTACAAATTCCGGTGTGCAGTTCAAAAGTAATTTCGATGCAAATGCAAACAAAGGCAAAGGACGCATCTACGGTTATCAGTTTGATTTTGATCCATCTTCACGCAAGTGGAGCGGTGGTATTTATGATGAAGGAAGAAGGGAATGGTTATACCCTGTTTCGCATAATCCGAAAGGACAGATCTTTTTTTCGCCAAACGTTTATCACAAAATACGAATCGAATGT
>JAACZX010000630.1 GCA_009996555.1 Chitinophagaceae bacterium
AAGGAACAATTAAAGATGGGAAAAAGAATGGGGTAGCCAAACTATTCTACGAGAATGGCCAATTAAAAGAAAAAGGGATGTGGGTTAACGATAAACAGGAAGGGTTATGGGAGTTTTTTGATGAAAAAGGTGTTCTTTCCGCTCAAATAAACTTTGAGAATGATTTACAACATGGGCTTAGTATTTTCTATTATACGAATGGACAAATGAGCGAAAAGACTAATTGGAAAAACGGAAAGCTTGATGGAGAATCGGTGGAATATTACTCAAATGGTTCAATAAAGCGAAAAACTGAATGGAAAAATCATAAGAAAATAAAAGAGGAAAAATTTGATGAAAGTGCGAATTCTACTTCTTCAACAGATACAAGCCGATAAGGATGAAAACAATTCCACAGACAATGCTAACAAACTTGTCATAACTTTTTCCAAATAACTCTTTAAGACCATTATATCGAATTGATGATGCCCCAAAACGAATCTTCCAATTAAAGAAGGCAGAGAGTAAACAAAGGACCCCAAATATTATCAGCAGGATTGCTTTTAATGAAAACTGCATTTGTTTCTTAATTATTGGTTTTCTGTATTATCAATGATTATTTCACAATCAGGCAAGAGAATGGTAGGAATACATTATCCTTTTTTCTTCAGCACCGGTTTCTTCTTCATCTCCGGCAGTTCCGATAATTTGGGATAAATATCTTTCATCCCCTCTTCGCCATAAAAACGCATGAGCAATTGCACACTTTCATTGAGGATGTTATAACGGTTGGCATTGAAGGCCTGCATTTTCTCTTTTGGTAAACGGAGATTGAATGTGTTGTTACCAGCCAGCATTGCATCAAAATTCGGGTTCAGCTGGTTAAAGTAAAGCAGATCCACCACCAGGTTTTTTGCCATTACCACCGAACTGAATTTTCCGGCGATAGCCTGCACTTCAATATTGGGGTCTGTCTTTTCCGGTGCAAATTCATTGGCAACCGGTTGTTTGCCATCATTCACCACCGTTGTTACACCACCTTTTCCCTCCATGATAAAATGTGTGGCAATAAATTTTTTTACATGCATCCGGCTTTCGGCAGGCAGGTAGTATTGCAGTTTCCAGAAATCACGACTGCCACTTTTCTTGATGGCACTGTACACACGACCGGGACCGCCGTTGTAAGCTGCAATCACCAGCAACCAATCGTTGAGATCATTATAGAGATAGGTGAGGTATTTTGCAGCGGCATGCGTACTGCGGAAATAATCGGTCCGTTCATCAACCCAGCCATTTACATTCAAGCCATATTCTTTTGCGGTGTAAGGCATAAACTGCCAGGGACCACGTGCACCTACCCAACTGGTAGCATTTGTGTTTAACCCGCTTTCAATCACCGCTAAATATTTTAATTCATGCGGCAAGCCATATTGTGTAAGCACATTATCAATAAGCGTAAAGTAGGGAACACCCCAGCTTTTCATTTTCTGTAAGTTCTTACCATACCGATCAAGATAGTCCTGGATAAAACCCCATGCCTGCGGATGGATCTGTGCATCGTAAGAAGTGGAAGAATTAAATTCTTTGTTTACAAACAGCGCCTGAAATCCATACTTCTGTACATCGCCTTGTTTGGTGCCGCTTGTATCAGCAGGCACAGTTGTACTGCTTCCGTTTTGTGCAAACGAAACAAAGGAGCTAAAAAACAAGACCGCAGTGAAGATTATTTTCTGCATCAGCTATGCTTATGATGCCTTGTAGTGTTTCATGAGATGATCAGCAAGGCCAAGCAAAGATAGTTCATCAAAATGCTTTGCCATCAACTGAAGTCCGAACGGGAGACCGTTGCTGTGTTGAAAAAGAGGAATGGAAACACCGGGTATGCCTACGAGGTTGGCAAATACGGTGTAAATATCAGCAAGATACATTTCAATGGGGTTGCTGCTTTTCTCCCCGATCTTAAAAGCAGTAGAAGGCGAAACAGGCATCAGCAATGCATCTATTTCGCTGAAAACCAGTTTTGTTTGGTCGTATAATTTACGGCGTACCTGTTGTGCCTTGGTGTAATATGCATCGTAGTAACCGGCACTCAATACAAAGGTGCCCAACATAATGCGGCGCTGTACTTCTTTGCCAAAACCTTCGGAGCGGTTGGCCGAGTAAAATTCTGTTAATTCTTCCCGTACAGGCGTTGAACGGTAACCATAGCGTACCCCATCATAACGGGAAAGATTGCTGCTTGCCTCAGCAGTAGTAAGCACATAATAAGTGGGGACGATATAATCAATCAGATCGAAGTCGAGTTCCTTCACCTCGTAACCATCAGCTTTCAGTTTTTCAATTAAGCTGATATGACTATTCCTGATCTCTTCATCCAGTCCGGCATGCGTTAATGTTTGTTTGAAGTAGCCCAGCACCGGTTTGGCTGTTGATGAAACAGCGGCTGTATAATCAGGAACAGGGATCGTTGACACGGTGCTGTCATAATCATCTGCACCTGCAATAACCGATAATACAAGGGCAGCGTCTTCTACATTTTGCGAAAGCACACCAATCTGGTCGAAGCTGGAACCATAGGCGATCAGTCCATGACGGCTCACACGGCCGTAACTTGGTTTTACACCAACAATACCGCAGAAATCAGCCGGTTGTCTTACTGATCCTCCGGTATCGCTACCCAGGCTTACCATGCAAAGATCGGCTTGCACAGCAACGGCAGAGCCACCTGATGATCCACCGGGTACACGGCTTTCGTCCAGTTTGTTTTTTACCGGTCCGAATGCCGAGTTTTCATTACTGCTGCCCATGGCAAACTCATCGCAATTATTAATGCCGATGATGATCGCATCTTCTGCCAGTAATTTTTGTACAGCAGTGGCATTATAGATCGAATGAAAATTGCGTAGGATGTTTGAAGAAGCAGAGAGGGGATGTTGTTCCCATGCAATCACATCTTTTACTGTAACCACAACACCATGCAGTTTGCCGGGTTGTTTGCCTGCAGCACGTTGTTCATCCAATGCTGCCGCTCTTTGCAAGGCTTCTTTCGGAAACACATGCAATAACGCATTCAGGTGGGCAAACTTTTTTGTTTGTGCCAGGTAATACTCAACAGCCTGTTTACAGGAAGTTGTTCCATTGAACAACTGCTGCTGGTATGCTTTTATGGTTGCAAAAGGATACAATAAGAAGGATCTCTTCAGAGTAAATTGAAGTAAAAAAGAAAATAGACGGGAAAGAAATTATTGCTTGTTCTGAGTTGTTTCAGAAGGAGTAGAGCTTTCTTCAATTTCTTTCCGCACAGTGTTCTTCGCATCGTTAAACTCACGGATACCTTTACCCAAACCTTTCATCAGTTCAGGGATCTTACGACCACCAAACAACAATAAAATGATAATGGCAATGATGATGATTTCCTGGGTACCAAGAACACCGAGAAGTATGGGCTGAAAATTCATGATATAAATTTTAAGGAACACAAAGTTACAGTTATTTACAACGCAGCCTTGTAAAGAAGACATAAAAAAAACCTTCGAAGGAAGGTTTCAATACGTTTACTTTCAGTTGGAATTAACGGATAAAATTCCTGCCGCATTTACCTGCTTTGCCATTGGCAGCCTGGTAAGGACTAATGCCTCTGTTACAAGACATTAAAAACATTGTAATGACAGCGAGGGCTACTAATACCTTTTTCATGATCGAAACTTCTGATTTAGTTAATAATAGAGTAACGATT
>JAACZX010000260.1 GCA_009996555.1 Chitinophagaceae bacterium
CGTGTGGGTTATAACTATGAAGGCAAATACCTGATCAATGCAACTATACGCCGTGATGGAAGCTCCAAGTTTGCACCGCAAAACCGCTGGGGTACATTTGGAAGTATTGGTGCAGGCTGGGTAGTGAGTGATGAAGATTTCTTTTCAAACGTAAAAGGTATTGACTTCTTAAAACTGAGAGGTGCATGGGGCTTAACCGGTAATGCCAATGGTTTTGCTGATAATCTCTGGCGCCCCGGTGTACAAAATGCATCAACAGCTGTTTTTGGCGAAAACGTTTATTCATCCATCCAGGCTGCTTACATTCCTGATCCTAACCTGCGTTGGGAAACAGTGCGTGGTCTTGACCTGGGCTTTGATATAAAACTGTTGAAGAACAGACTGAATGCAGAGGTTACTTATTACAACCGCACAACAACCGACATCCTTACTGCTGTTACACTTCCTAATGAAACACGCAGCTATTTTACAAACCTTGGTAAGATCACAAACAAGGGTGTTGAAGTGAATGTTGGATGGAATGATAAGATCGGCAAAGACATTGCTTACTCTGTTTCCGGTAACTTCAGCTACAATTATAACGTTGTAAATTCAATTGGTAATAATTTCAATTTCACTATCATTGGTAACGGAGGAACAAACCTTACCAAATCCGGTGAATCAATTGGTTATTTCTACGGCTATACGCAAACTGGTATTTACCAATCAACAGCCGACCTTACAAAACAGCCTGCCTTTGTTAACTCATTACCTGGTGATATTTCTTACTTAGACAGAAATGGTGATGGCCTGTTAACACCAGATGATCGTGGTTACATTGGTACACCTTTTCCTCCATACAGTTATGGTGGTAATTTTTCAATTGATTACAAAGGCTTCGATTTTCAGGTGGAAGCACAAGGTGCAGCAGGGCACAGCATTTATACGGAACGCCGTACTGCTACATTTGCTGTACTCAATTACGAAGCAAACAGGTTGAATGCGTGGACTACTTCCGGCTCAACTAATATTGAACCAATACTGGACAATACAAGAGGTAACAACTTTCTGATGAGCACTTACTACCTGGAACCTGGTGATTTCCTGCGCATCCGATTATTACAGATCGGTTACACATTTAAACAGGAAGCATTGTCAAAAGTTGGTATCAAAACTGCACGTGTTTACCTCAGCGGACAAAACGTGAAAACATGGAGCAAGGTAACAGGTTACTCGCCAGAACCATTGATCGGAAGTATTCTTGCTGGTGGTATTGATAATGGAGCTTATCCTGTTCCGGCTATTTATTCACTTGGTATTAATGTAACATTCTAAACGTCTTTAAATTTTTTGATATGAAATCGATTATTCAACTATCCCGCAAAACAACAGTTGCTGTTATGGCACTTGTGTTATTGCTGTCACTAAGCGGGTGCAAAAAATTTCTGGATACACAGCGTCAGGGTGGTTATGATGAAGAAAACTACCCGTATCCCGGAGGTTCGGGCCCGTACGATCAGTTTATTTTTGGTGCTTATAATGAATTGCGATCGTTTGATCTGCACAGCCAGTCGTTTATTACAGCTGTAAGTATACGCAGTGATGATGCTGATAAAGGCAGCACACCTGCAGATGGTGGCCCTAATGCCAGTTCTATGGATAATTTTCCTGTGCTGGCAAGCAATGGTTTTTGTAATACACTTTGGCTGGGAAATTATTCACTCATTACAAGGTGTAACAGCACCATTAAAGCGGTAAATACAAATACTACGATTGTAGCATCCGAGGAAATAAAGCAACAAACACTGGGCGAAGCCCGTTTCCTGCGTGCTTATGCTTATTTCAATCTAGTTCGTTTCTTCGGTCGTGTTCCTTTGATTGATACATTGTTCAGCGATCCTGCAGCACAAAACAATGTACTGCAAAGCAGTGCTGCACAGATCTATGCTTTTATTGAGGCCGATCTCAATTTTGCAGCTTCTGTTTTGCCTTTGCAATGGGGCAGTCAGTTTCCCGGACGTGTAACAAAAGGTTCGGCTAACGGACTGTTGGCAAAAGTGTATCTCACACAACAAAAATGGGCACAGGCAATGGCTGCTGCCAATACAGTCATCAGTTCAGGTCAATACGATCTTTCTACTCCGTATGATAAAATCTTCAGAGAAGATGGCGAGAACAGCAAAGAAAGTGTGTTTGAAGTACAGGCAACTGCTTCTGCTGCCATTCCTACTAATAACGGCGTACAGTATGCGCAGATACAGGGTGTAAGAGGTGCAGGTGCATGGGATCTGGGCTGGGGATGGAATACACCAAGCGATCAGCTGGTGGCAGCGTATGAAGCAAATGATCCACGACGTACAAGAACTATTTTGTACACAAGCACAACATCTGTTCCGGGCTTAACCATTTATGGTGAAACAACACCAACCGGTTTGCCTAACCCACGTTACAATAACAAAGTGTATTCTAACCCTGCATTACGTGCATCCATTGGGAATCGCTTTGGCTATTGGATGAATGTGCGTATTCTTCGTTATGCAGATGTGGTGTTGATGTATGCCGAAGCTGCTAATGAAGTAGGTGGCGATGCAAACATTACCGCTGCAAGAAATGCACTGAACTCAATACGTGCAAGAGCAAGACAAGGGGCACCTGCAGGTACATTGCCCGATGTTGTTACTACCGATCAGGCAACATTACGTACAGCTATCCGCCAGGAACGTCGTGTAGAACTGGCGATGGAACACGATCGTTTCTTTGATATTGTCCGTTGGGGTATTGCACAGGATGTGTTGCAGGCTGCCGGAAAAACAGCATTCAGTAACAACCGTGATGTGTTGTTACCTATTCCGCAAACACAGATCGACCTGAGTGGCGGTAAGCTTACACAAAATCCTTTCTATTAATTTGTTTGATCTTAAAAATGGAAACAATGAAACAATTTCAAATAAAACATACAATTGCGGGAGCATTGTTACTTACAGCAACATTGGTATCGTGTAAGTATGATGGTAATCCTAACAAACTGCCATCGGTAAGTCCTGCAGATTATGAAGGTAAGGTTGATGGCTTTAGCAGTTCGGATGAGATTTATCCAAAAAACCTGGTTGCCTATTGGTCGTTTGATGATACAAAGGCCGAAATGAAAAGCGGAAAAACGCCAACCGCAAGTGTTAACGACTCTTATATCAGTGGCGGAGTAAGAGGAAAGGCTTTAGCACTTAATGCAGGTTATTTGCATTATGCAAGTCAGTTCAATGCGTTTAAAACAGACTCGCTGAAAAGTTTTACTATAAGCATGTGGGTACAGATACTCAATAATGGTTCTAAGAAAGCAATGGCTTTTCAACTTGCCAGACCGGGCATTTTTCTTGGAAGCCTTGATTTCATTCTTGAAACCAATGTAACCCCTGCATCAAACACAGATTATATCAGGATACACCCCACTTTTACTGCTGTTGGCGGTGGAAGACAGGATAATATTAACGCTTTTGGGGCGCAAAATCTTTCTCCGAAAATTGGAGCAACGAAGTGGACGCATCTTGTAATTACGTACGATGCTGCAACAGGATTTTTCCATTTATGGGGCGATGCCGTAAAAATCGGGAACTATCCAAGCAGAGGTACAGGTAATAATCTCTTTAAATCATATGAGCCTGGTGAAGTATTTATTGGTGGTAACTACAACACAACATCATCTCCTGTAGGTTCCG
>JAACZX010000631.1 GCA_009996555.1 Chitinophagaceae bacterium
ACATATTGAAGCATGCACACACCTGCACCGCAATATTCAACAGATCAAAAGCCTGGGTATGAAGGCGGGTGTTGCTGTAAATCCGCACACCCCAGTTTCATTATTGAAAGATATTCTTGCAGATATTGATCTTGTTTGCCTCATGAGTGTAAATCCAGGTTTCGGCGGACAAAGTTTTATTCCGCAAACACTTGTAAAAATCCGTGAGCTGCGGAACATGATCGATGAAAAAGGATTAAAGGTTGATATTGAAATTGACGGTGGCGTTACACTGGAAAATGCGAAAAGCATTGTTGATGCAGGAGCTACTGTCTTGGTGGCAGGAAACACGGTGTTCCGTGCGCCAAATCCAACTGAAATGATTTCGTTGTTGAAGAAAATATAGATATAAGTCCGAAAGACGGGAAGCGATTAGTCCGGAAGACAGAAACAAGTTCTGACTTCCGGATTTCTTTTTTAAGAATTGATCCACAAGTGGGACTGATTTAACAGATCAGCACAGATTAGTTTTAATCAGTTAACATCCGTTTCATCTGTATCATCAGCGACTCTATTTCTTCCACACCAAAAAATATCCTGCGTTTCTTTACGTTTTAGCAGAAAGGCTTAGTTTTATCTTCCATGAAGGCAACCAAAACCTGCATCCTTTCACTATTCCTGCTTTTAACCGCTGTTACCTATGCCCAAAAGAAACCGGCAACAGTTACCGGTAAGGTATTGGATGAAAATGAAAATCCCCTTGGCAACGTATCAGTAATGATCCTTGGACGAAGCTCAGGTGTAACCACTAACGACAGCGGCTTCTTCACTATAAAAGTACCGGCAGGAAAAGCATTTGCCCTCATTTTCACCTACACATCGTACCGTTCTGAACAACGGAATTTCTTTTTGAATGAAGATGAAGAAGAACGCATTGTGCTGCGTATGGAAAAAGGTGTAACGGAACTGCAGGAAGTAACGGTAAAGGACGACCGCATCCGTACAGAAGCATCGGCCATACGAATGAATCCTAAAAATGCATTGCTGCTGCCATCAGCTACTGGCGGAGTGGAAGGACTGATCAAAATATTCACCAATTCCAACAATGAACTTTCATCGCAATACTCTGTTCGTGGTGGCAACTATGATGAGAACCTGATTTATGTAAACGACTTTGAAGTGTACCGTCCATACCTTGTTCGCCAGGGCCAGCAGGAAGGATTAAGTTTTATCAATGCAGAAATGGTGCGCAACCTCACCTTTTACAACGGAGGTTTTCAATCGAAGTATGGTGATAAGATGAGCAGTGTGCTGGATATCCAGTACAAACAACCAAAGAAGTTTGGAGGTTCGGCCTATATTTCATTGTTAGAACAAGGGCTGCATTTTGAAGGTGCCAGCAGAAACCAGAAAGCAAGTTTTATTGTTGGGGCAAGAAACCGCAGCAACCAGAATTTGTTAAGCAGCCAGCAAACAAAAGGCAACTATGTTCCATCGAGTAACGATGTGCAGGGCTATGTAACATGGCAACCCAATACAAAATGGATGTTTGAAGCAATGGGCAATTACTCCCGCACACAATTCAAATTAAATCCAGAATTCAGTAACCAAACGGCATCTGTTTTTTCTCCTTTCTTTACAGCCAACCTTGGTTTGGATATTTATTTTGCCGGTGCAGAGCGTGACCGTTACAGTACGGCCATGGCTGGTATTGCTACAACCTATCAACCACACAAAAATTTAAAGTTGAAATGGATGCTCAGCCATTTCAGCAATAAAGAAGAAGAATCGTTCGACATACAGGGAGCTTATTTATTTGGTGAACGTGATTTTGACCGCAGCCGTGCAACGTTTGGTTTAATTGTGAATCCGCTTGGTGCAGGTGTGTTTCAGAATTTTGCACGTAACCGTCTCGATATTCAAACACAAAACGCAACACACAAAGGCAGCCTTTCAAAAGGAAAACATTTTTTCCAGTGGGGGCACAGCATCGAACGGCAAACAATTAAAGACAAACTGAATGAATGGGAACTGACCGACAGTGCCGGTTATACATTACCGTTCGATCCCAATCAACTGCAGGCAACGAAAGTGATCAAATCAACAGCTGATCTTTCTTTCTTCCGCACACATGGCTATGTACAGGATAACATTGTATTGAATGATTCGCTGAACATGACCTTGCAGGTGGGCATCCGCTACAATTACAACACACTCAACAATGAGTTACTTGTGCAGCCACGTGTACAATTTGCAATGAAACCCAATTGGGAAAAAGATATTGTGCTGCGTGCAGCAGCAGGTGCTTATCACCAGCCTCCGTTTTACCGTGAGCTTCGCCGTTATGATGGTTCAGTAAACGAAATGGTGAAAGCACAAAAAAGCTGAACGCATCCGTTATTTTGGCAGCAATAGTGCAAAAGCTTATGCCACCGGTATTGAAGCCCGCCTGTTTGGCGAGCTGGTGAAAGATGCTGAAAGCTGGGTTAGTCTCGGCATTATGCGCACAAGAGAAAACTTAGATAATGACCAATGGTATAATTATACACTTGACTCATTAAACAAACCTGTTGACAGTACACTTGTACAAGGAGGCTGGATCAGAAGACCAACAGACCGCTTCCTCAGCGTGGGTATGTTTTACCAGGATTATCTTTCTACAAACAAGAACTTTAAATTCTCGATGAACTTTTTGTACGGCACAAACCTGCCTTACAACATTCCAAATAGTGTGAAGTACAGGAATGCATTAACCATCGATCCATACATTCGTGTTGATTTTGGTTTCAGTGCACTGTTGTTAGATGGAGAAAAAAGCAAGCGTCGCAGCCGCAACCCTTTCCGTGAGTTCAATAATATTTGGGCAAGCCTGGAAATATTTAATGTCATCGACAGGCCCAATACTATTTCTTACCTGCTTATAAAAGATTTCAGCAACACCATCTTTTCTATTCCCAACCGCTTAACGCCAAGGTTGATTAATTTTAAAATTGTGGCGAGGTGGTAAGCAGCCGACTGTTTTTAGTTTTTAGTTCGCCGAACTGCAAAATGTCAATCCCTCCCCGCAGGGGCAGCAAGCAGTTACACAGAAGAATGATTGAAGGGGGGTGTTTAACAGTATGGAAAAATACGTTGTGTGCATCCCTAACACAATGCAATCAATACCAATTCTTCCAATTCTCAACAATCTTTTATTAGCATTTCTGCTATTTCTCTTTGTTCGTGAAATAAATGCTACAAATGTTTCGCAAACTTATCTGAAGTACAATATACCTACAGACGATCGTAATGATCGATACAGTGGACAAAGGGCGGTTGAAAGAATTCAACAGGCTTATGCAATTAAAACATTGCAGTTTACTGGTAATGAAAACAAAGATGATCACATTTTAAAAACCTTTGCAACCCTTTTGCAAACAGAAAGCCGAAAGAAAGAAGCCACAATCATATACAGGGTCTATATTCCGAAAGAAGTCACCTATTCCCGATTTATAAGTCTACTTAACCTGATGCAGACAGAAGGTTACAAAAGATATTTTGAATGGGATAATTATTTCTATGTATTTACAAACAACAACAAGTTTACAATTTGAATATTGCTTCGATTTTTTCATTAGTTTACAACACTAAAATGTGTTGTTATGCCATACTCCAACGTCCTCCTCGAATTCTTAAAACACGAACAAGAACGTCCGCACTCTGTTTTTCTGCG
>JAACZX010000632.1 GCA_009996555.1 Chitinophagaceae bacterium
TTTTTTTCCCTCTCCTTTTATTTCATAACCAATTGTACCGTTTACTACAGTAAATACTTCATCCTGCAGCCAATGCGTGTGCATGATTGGTCCTGCTCCCGGTTCAACAAAATTTTCAGCCATGAGTTTGTCGCCGGCAACATCTTCTTCAATAGAAAGAAAACGAATTGTTTCACCTGATCCGTTGCTGATAGCATAAGGCAAATCGTACTGCATAATGATTCTTTTTCGTATGCACAAAACTATCCTGCAGCTGATGCTGATAAAAGATGAAGTGACATGAAATGAGAAGAATACAGGATGAGATGTAGTTCTTTGTTTACGGGTTCATAACATCCTCTTCATAAAATTCCAGAGGCAACCCATCGGGATCGGCAATGAATGTAAAACGTTTGCCTGTAAATTCATCAATACGAACAGGCTCAACTTCCACCTGTTGCTGTTGTAATTGTGCAACAACATTATCCAGGTTATTAGTAGCAAAAGCAAGGTGACGAAGCCCCTGTGCTTCCGGGCGTGAAGGACGGGGAGGCGGATCAGGAAAAGAAAACAGTTCAATGATGTAATGACCATTCAAGGCCAGATCAAGCTTGTAAGAATTTCTTTCGGCACGGTATACTTCTCTTATAACAGTAAGCCCCAGCACTTCAGTATAAAATTTTTTCGATACCTGGTAGTTGGAACAGATGATAGCAATATGATGAACAGATTGAAGCATGGATGCTGTTTGAAAAGCAAAGATGTAACTTTCAGCGAACAAAGTTTAAAAAGCAAATTCAACAGTAAAAAGAATGCCGTTACAGGTTTATTATATTTACAACTGTTTAGAAAATAAGGATACATAAATACATGAAGCAACTTTTCTTTTTTATTACGTTTTGTTTTATTGTACAGTTTTTACCGGCACAAACAATTAAAACAGTTGTAGCTGTAAGGGCAAGTACTTTTCAACAAGCCAAAGTAACCTTATTAACCGACTCGGTATTTACAACCTGGGTTTCGGTAAAGTCAACGGCGTATGATGGTTATGTAAACCATGTGCTGTACATGAATAATTTTCCTGCAGACAGCAATGCGATGATGAGTGTAAAAGACCTGCCTGTTCTGAATCATACCAACCTTAAAAAAATTGAATATGCAGACGGCACCGTTTTTTTCTTTCAAAAGTTGCAGGGATGTATGGCCAACTGTTATTTTCTGCGAAGGATGCTGCTCGAAAATGAAAAGGTTTTGCTCACCAGTTTTGTATCGGACGATCTAACCCTGCTCCGTAATGCTACAAAAGCAAAAATACCATACAGCGTTTTTCTTCAATTCAAGAGTGGTACTAATGCGGGTGATACAGAACAGGTAACTTATATCTTCAAAACGTTCACAAACAAATCCAAAAACAAGCTGGCAAAACTGTTTAAAGATCATCCTGCATTAAAAGAAAAAATTCAAAACGAAACCTACGCTAATAATATTGACGGATTACTTCAATTGCTTGAAGACTTTGGAAAAATTGAGTAACCCCGGCTTACATTGAAATGATAAGAAAGTAATTGGCAGATGAAAAACTGATTTACAACCTGCACATTACTCCTAACCTTTCTTCACGCCCATTCCCAATTCAGCACAATTAATAAATCAATTTCAGCAGTAACATAGAAAAGTGAATATTTGCTGTTACAGTAAAAACAAATCCGGATGAAACTGCAACAAATAACACTGCTCAACAGAAAAACTATGTTGTTCCTGCTCACCTCTTCATTGCTGCTCAGCAGCTGCATAGGTCCGGCACGTATGGATAAATGGATCGCAAAACATTATGGTGCGGTTCCGGCTCCTGTAAAAAAGAAAAGTGATCTTGTAAGCATTCAATCGAACCTGCCATCCATGGGTAGTACAATTTCGGAAACCAGAAAAAAAAGATCAACACTGCTGCCACTTATTGTGTACTGGAAGTTTACTTATGGTAATACCAGCAACCTTAACCCGCAAATGGCATTAAACACATTTACCACTACCGTAAACAACCAGGCAGCACGAACGTTAAAACAAAAACTCAACGGACAAACCATTGAACTGACAGTTGAAAAAATGCCTGCTGCTTTTGAAATGAATGATGAAGGGCATATCATCTTTGTGATCTATATCATCAGCTGGGAAAAAATACATTTGCAGCCAATTGATAAGGAACTGAAAGTTTCATACAAAGTATTGAACAGCGATAACACAGTTGCAAAAACAGGAACAGTATCGGTACCGGTTACACAGGAAGCAAAAGCTGTGGGGCTTTACCAATCTGTAAAAAAGAAAACCTGGCAATATCTTGAAGAATATGATGCAGGCATCAGTGTTATGAGTAAAAAAATAGTTGACCAGATTGCTGCACAGTTATAAAATTCAACCCACTTCCAGTTTATAGCCTTTGCCATGAATACTGCTGATCTTAACAGCAGGATCGTTTTCCAATCGCTTACGCAGTTTTGAAACAAACACATCAAGGCTGCGTCCAACAATCACGCCTTCGTCTTCCCACACTTCTTTTTGAAGACGGTTCCGGTCAATGATCTCATTTGGTTCGGCAGCAAAAATGCTGAGCAATTTCGATTCTTTGCTTGTAAGGATCACTTCATCATGACCAAATAATAACCGCTGATTTGCCGGGTAAAACAGGTAACTGCCAATAGCAAGCGGCGGGTTAACAACCTCACTGCCCGCTTCTGTTTCTTCGTTTACTTGTGGTTTGCGTTTGCTTCGCCAGGCAATAACAAACGCTGCAATCAACAAACAAGCACCACCGGTAATGAGCCATGTACCGGGCGAAAAAGGTTTATCACGAAAGCTGATGAAGATACTGTAAGGAAAAGCAGGCTGGCTGCGCCCCTGGCAGGGAACAATGTTCTGCTGCTCTGTTCCAAGGATCGCATATCCAAACACAACCTTATTATTATGCGATTCGGTTACCTGCACAATATAATCGGAAGGAAGATGGTGCTGGCTGATGATTCGGTCAATGCTTTTTACCAGCGAATCGGGACTGAACGAAAAGCTGACAGGAAAAGAAATTTCAAACTTGCTTTCGGAAATCCGTTTTACAGGAGACACGGGAGTGCTGCTGTCGCCGGTTTGCTGCAGTATCTTATGTGCTATCTGCCGCATTACAATCATTTCACGGGCTTCGTCAAAATCCGTTTTATTGTTTTGCCTGCTCACAAAACCCACCAGCAGGAGCAATATGCCTCCCGCTGCAATCAGCAATAATAGCTTCCGGTTCATACCCAAAATTAGGCAATCAATGCTGTAAGCGCCTTTGTTTACAAAGGTTTTACATCTGTTTACAATCTATTTACAGCCGGTTTACCAACATTGGCTTTGGGCCGGAGTAATTTAGTAACACACAAAAAAAATCATTTATGAAACAAATCCCGTTTTTCCTGTTTGTTCTGTTCCTTCTTTCCTGCAAGGGGCAAAACAGCAGCAGCCATACAGTACAAACAAATGAAATAACACAAACGATCAGTGATGGTCAACCCCACCCAAAACAAGTTTCGGTATTCAGCTTCCTGTCAGTAAAACAAAAGTCTGCATACGATCCTTCTTTGCAGGTGAGTGATTACATACGCTGTATGCTGGAAGATAAAAACGGCAATATCTGGTTTGGAACAAACAACGAAGGTGTGTGCCGTTACGACG
>JAACZX010000261.1 GCA_009996555.1 Chitinophagaceae bacterium
TTATGATGATAAACGTGATTACCTGCGTGGTTTTGGATACCAGGGAGGTGCTGGCCGTGGAAGAGGTGCCGAAGTAGCAGAAATGACTATTGGAGCTGAGTTGAAAGATGCATTGAGTATGCCAAACGATGAATGGAACATGGGCATTACGGCATTTGGTGAAATGCTTCCTTATCATGAAAATAAAATATCCCTCGATAAAACAGTAAAAGACAAATGGGGCTTGCCTGTTTTAAAAATGGATGTTGAGGTCAAAGAAAATGAAAAGAAGATGCGGGTGGATATGATGAATGATGCAAAGGAAATGCTTGAAGCAGCAGGTCTTAAAGATGTAAAAACATACGACTCCGGTTATGCAGTAGGCCAGGGTATTCATGAAATGGGAACTGCACGTATGGGTCGTGATCCTAAATCAAGCGTACTCAATGGTAACAACCAGGTATGGGATGCAAAGAATGTATTTGTTACCGATGGTGCTTGTATGACTTCTGCATCTTGCGTAAACCCTTCTCTTACTTATATGGCATTAACAGCACGTGCGGCTGACTTTGCAGTAAATGAATTAAAGAAAGGAAACCTTTAATCAATCGATCATGGCAGATAACATATTTGATGCAATTGTAATCGGGTCGGGTATCAGCGGCGGCTGGGCAGCTAAAGAGCTTTGCGAAAAAGGTCTTAAAGTATTAATGCTTGAACGTGGTGCTGAACATAAACACATCACCGATTACAAGACTGCTGCAAAAATGCCGTGGGAATTTGAACATAGAGGAAAAACCACGCAGCAACAGAAAGAAGATTATCCTGTCATTCACAGAGGATGGGCTGCTAATGAACGTGTAATGGATGCATGGGCCAATGAAAAAGATTCGCCTTATACAGAAGTAAAACCATTTACCTGGTGGCGCAGTTACCGCATGGGTGGCCGTTCTGTATTATGGGGAAGACATAGTTACCGCTGGAGCGAACTCGATTTTGAAGCAAACGCTAAAGATGGTTTTGGTGTTGACTGGCCCATTCGTTATAAAGACATTGCTCCCTGGTACGATCATGTTGAACGCTTTGCAGGTATCAGTGGGTCGCTTGAAGGTTTGCCTTATTTGCCCGATGGACAATTTCTTCCGCCTGTGCCATTGAACATTGTTGAAAAAGATGTGGCTGCCAAGATCAAAGCATTTTATAAAGGCGAACGGCAGATGATCAACAGCCGTGTAGCCAATATTACAGTACCACACGATCAACGGCCCGGCTGCCAGTTTCGTAACCGTTGCTGGGAAGGTTGTCCGTTTGGAGGTTATTTCAGCACACAGTCTTCTACATTACCTGCTGCTGTAAGAACAAACAATCTTACAGTACGGCCATTATCAATTGTAACAAAAATCCTGTACGATAAAGACAAGAAAAAAGCGAGCGGTGTAGAAGTGCTTGATACAATGGATAACAAAACCTACGAGTATAAAGCAAAGATCATTTTTGTTTGTGCATCTGCATTAAATTCTACATGGTTGTTGTTTAATTCGGCTACTGATATATGGCCCGGTGGTTTAGGCAGCAGCAGCGGGGAGCTTGGTCATAACGTAATGGATCATCATTACAATCTTGGTGTAAGTGGTGAAATAGAAGGATATGAAAATGTAACAGAATACGGTCGCCGCCCTGCAGGGTTTTACATCAGCCGTTTTGCCAATACACCCGGCGATAAACAACGGAATTTTGTAAGGGGTTATGGTTACCAGGGAAGCGCAAGCAGGCAGGGTTGGGGAAGAGTTGTTGCAGAATTAAGTATTGGTGCTGATTTAAAAGAAGCTCTATCTGAACCTGGTGGTTGGCGCATAGGCGCAACAGGCTTTGGAGAAATACTTCCCTATCATGAAAATAAAATTTCGTTAGATAAAGAAGTAAAAGATAAATGGGGGTTACCGGTATTATCAATGGATGCTGAACTGAAAGAGAATGAAATGAACATGCGGAAGGATATTAAAGAAGATCTGAAAGCAATGTTTGAAACAGCAGGTATAAAAAATATCTCTTCTTATGATTCAGGACATGCAATGGGGCATGGTATTCATGAAATGGGAACAGCCCGTATGGGTCGTGATCCTAAAACATCGGTACTTAACGGTAATAACCAGGTATGGGATGCGCCGAATGTATTTGTTACTGATGGTGCATGCATGACCAGCTCCTCCTGTGTAAATCCATCTTTAACGTATATGGCATTAACGGCACGTGCTGCTGATTTTGCTGTGAAAGAATTAAAAAAAGGGAACCTGTAAACAATATTTAAACAACATTTAAATCAACTTTTTATATGAATCGTCGTGATCTTTTAAAACAAATAGCATTACTCACCGGTGGTGCTGTTATTGGTGGGGAACTGTTTTTAACTGGTTGTAAAACCGGTGCAAAAGCAGATGCGGGATTTACAGCAGCAAATATTTCATTACTCGACGAAGTAGCTGAAACAATTATACCGGCAACTTCAACACCCGGTGCTAAAGCAGCGCAGGTTGGTGAGTTTATGAAAGTAATGGTAACCGATTGTTACACACAGCGCCAGCAGGATGCATTCATGAGTGGTATTGGAGAACTTGATGAAGCCAGCAAAAAAATGCACAACAAATCGTTTATTGAATCTACGCCTGAGCAACGCAAAGCCCTGCTGATAAGTCTTGAAAAAGAAGCGAAAGAATTCAACAGCAAACGTGATGAAGCCGATAAGCCATTGCGTGAAGAACATAAGAAAAAGAATGAAACACTTGCATGGAAAGATCAGAAAGATTTTGAAGGTGCGCCAAGTCATTATTATACTATGATGAAGCAATTGACATTGCTTGGCTTCTTCAGTTCAAAAACTGGAATGACTGAAACATTACGTCACAAACCTATTCCTGGAAAATATGATGGTGCTTTCCCTTACGCAAAAGGTGATAAAGCCTGGGCTGAATAAAGCGACGGATCAATTATTGCTTTCGTCTTTCAACAACAAACGTTTAGTTTAAACATACACTTCCGCTGAAGAATGATTTAGCAGAAGTTTCAATCTCATAAAAAATGGCTTACAACCGCAGATCATTTTTAAAAACATCAGCCGCAGCTACCGCAGGTATATCACTGGCAGGCTTGCCATTCATTTCCTGTGCAAACAGATCATTAGCCGACACAAAAAAATATGGGTTACAGTTGTACACAGTACGTAATGATGTAGCAAAGAATCTTACAGGCACATTGGATTATATTGCAAAAGCCGGCTATTCGCAAATTGAATTGTATGGTTTTGACGGCAATACATTCTTTGGAAAACCGGCCAAAGAATTCAGAGCCATGTTTGATGCGTTGAAGTTAACATCACCGAGTGGTCATTATAATTTTGGCCCGGTGTTACAAAGTGGCAACCTTGATTTCTGGAAAAAAACAATTGAAGCAGCTAACATAATGGGTAATGAATACACAACCATTCCCTGGTTAGATGCAAACCAACGTGGTGCAGATACATTTCCTAAACTGCTTGAATTGGTCAACAAAGCTGCCGAACTTTCAAAAGCAGCAGGCATGAAACTGGCTTATCACAATCATGATTTTGAGTTTAAGAAACTGGATAACGGAAAATCATTCCTGCAATCCTTGCTTGAAGGTACAGACCCATCCATGGTCGACTTCGAACTCGAT